>JBAYGL010000062.1:0-15632 GCA_041666725.1 Limisphaerales bacterium | reverse complement strand
TGCAGGTCTTGAGCCGTGAAGTCATCTTCCGCACGCTGCCCCATCCACCACGCCGCAAACGGCTGGGAAAAAGAGTTTTAGGGCTTATCTAAGCGCCATTCCCCCGTTGGGGCTGCAAGAAAGTGAGATGCCCCGCACGGCAAACGCGATTGCCTCGGCGGCTTCCGTCCTGCCAGACTCCGCCCATGAAATACCGGCGCTTCGGCAAGACCGAGTTGCAGATGCCCGTCTTCTCCTGCGGCGGCATGCGGTATCAGCACAAGTGGCAGGACGTGCCCCCGCACGAAGTCCCCAAGGACGGCCAGGCCAATCTCGAAGCCACCATCCACCGCGCCCTCGACCTCGGCATCAACCACATCGAGACCGCGCGCGGCTACGGCTCCAGCGAGATGCAGCTCGGCTGGGTGCTCCCGCAAATCAAGCGTGAGAAACTCATCGTCCAGACCAAGATCGCCCCCTTCGCCACGCCCGAGGAATTCCTCCGCACCTTCGACACCTCCATGAAGCATCTGCGGCTCGACTACGTGGACCTCCTCTCGCTCCACGGCATCAACAACCGCCAGCTCCTCGACTGGTCCCTGCGCAAGGGCGGCTGCCTCGAAGCCGCGCGCAAGCTTCAGCGCGAGGGCCGCTGCCGCCACGTCGGCTTCAGCACCCACGCCACCACCGATGTCATCCTCGACGCCGTCAACTCCGGCGGCTTCGACTACTTCAACGTCCACTGGTATTTCGTCAACGACCTCAACTGGGCCGCCATCGAGGCCGCCACACGCCTCGACATGGGCGTCTTCATCATCAGCCCCAACGACAAGGGCGGGAAACTCTACGCCCCCCCGCCGAAGCTCGTGGACCTCTGCGCGCCGCTCACGCCCATGCAGTTCAACTCCCTCTACTGCCTCGCCCGCCCGCAAGTCCACACCCTCAGTTGCGGCGCGGCCAAACCCTCTGACTTCGATGACCACGTCGCCGGCCTCGCGCACTACGACCGCGCGGCGGAAGTCATCGCGCCCATCGAGGCCCGGCTGCGCGCCGAGATGCTCCGCGTGCTGGGCGACGACTGGTGCCGCCGGTGGTTCGAGGGCCTGCCGAACTACGGCGATGTGCCCGGCGAAATCAACGTGAGCGAAATCCTCCGCCTCTGGACCTACGCGAAGTCCCTCGACCTCGTGGACTGGGGCAAGATGCGCTACAACCTGCTGGGCCAGGCCGACCACTGGTTCCCCGGCCACAACGCCGCGAGCTTCGACGAGCGCCGGCTGCTGGACACCGTGCGGCGCAGCCCCTTCGCCGCGCGCATCCCGGCCATCCTCCGCGAAGCCCACGCGATGATGTTCGAGGCCCCGGTGAAGCGGCTGAGCCAGAGCTAGACGGACCGCAAGCCATGCTTGAATTCCTTGAATTCCCACCAGCGGTGCTAATAGCAATGGCCGGAGTGCTGTTCGGTATTCCGCTTCTCTACCTCATCGCTGGTTGGCTTCTGACCCGGCAGCGGCGAGTCTGTCCCACTTGCGGGCGTCGTGCGTTGCGTCGTGTTCAGTGGATTCTCGCGACCGTGATTATTGACGGCCATCGAGCACCGGATAGCTGGACCTACTTTTTGTGCGAGTCGTGCGGAGCACGCTTCAAGCAACATCTCGGACGCGACCTTGAGATTCCGACTGAAGCCGAGTGGACGCAGGATTGTTCAAACATAAAATGAGTTCCACCAGAGTATGATCCCGCGCCTTGCCCATGGAGTGCGGTGACTTGTCACGGCTTTTCCCGCTTCGCCGACTTGTCGGCGGTCGAGAGGGAATGGGCCGGCCGGCGGGCGCATCTCAGTTGCTTGCCGGGCAGAGGGAGAGCGGTGCATTCGCAGCCGATGAGGCTCCGGACGTCTTCACCCTCACCCCGGCCCTCTCCCTCCGAGGGAGAGGGAGGCGCTTCGACGCCCGCTCGTGAATCCGCACGGTCCGCTGGTCCGAGACGCGGCCTGCGGGCTTCCCTCTCCCAGCGGGAGAGAATCCACGAGCTGCCAAGGCTCGCGATTTCAGCCCCTGAACCCGGTAGGGCCGCGCTGTGCGCGGCCTCGTTACTCCATCTGCTAGCCGAGGCCTTGCACAGCAAGGCCCTACCAGGTTCATGGAGAGGGCCGGGGTGAGGGAGAACGGACACGAGCGCTCCACCGCTGGCAAGAAACTAAGCTGCGTCCGTGTGCCAGGATGGGCTTGAATCGCCTCGGCCACGGCCTGCCGGTTCTTCGGTGTTTGCAGCGGAATGGGCTGCGGTGGGGAATCCGCGCTGGAGGCGCGCATGAAAGTAGCCGGTGGGAAGCCTCGACCGCAGGGAGAGGCGCACCCACCGGACCCGCCGCCCGAACGCCCCGCGCCCCAGCGGGGCGCATGAACGCCACCTCGTCCACGCGCGTTTCATGCGTCCCTCCGGGACGCTCCTCGCTGCGGGGCATTTCCGGTGGGTGCGCTTCGCTTCCCACCGGCTACCTTCATCCGCGCCTCCGGCGCGTGCGCGAGCGTGCCACCACCGCACCGTCGCGCGGTCATCGAGCAGCACCCACCTGCCTCCGCTGGGTGGAACGGGCCACCGGCCCGTTGCGGCGGGCGACCCGCCCGCCGCTTGAACTGCGCCCAGAGCGCCCCGATAGATTCGAACGTTCACTGTGCCGAAGCTCGGCGGCAGGTTGCCGCCGAGAACGGCCAGGTTGGCCGTTCCACCCAGCAGCATCCGCGTAGTTCCGGAGGAGACGAACCACTACGGACACTCGCAGCCGCCACCCACTCCCCGCCAAAATCCTTTCCCCATCCGCGCCCGCTCCGCACACTCCGCGCATGAACGTGACCGTCCGTGGGCGCACGCGCCATTACCGCACCGTCAGCTTCGAGACGGCGAAAAACCAGGTCCTGCTCATCGAGCAACGCCTGCTGCCGCACGAGTTCAAGGTCGTCGGCACGCGCGATTTCCGCGCCACCGCCGTCGCCATCCGCGACATGGTCGTGCGCGGCGCGGGAGCCATCGGCGCGACGGCGGCTTACGGCCTGGCGCAGGGCGCGCGGGCGTTTCGCGGCAAGGACCTGGTGAAGTTTCAGGCGCACATCGCCACCGTTTTCCAAACGCTGAAGGAAGCCCGCCCCACCGCCGTTGACCCCGTCAACGCGATGCTCGACGTGCGCCGCGCCATGTCCGCCGGCACGACGGTCGCCGAGCAGCAGGCCCTCGCCCTCGCCGCCGCCGCGCACTTCGCCGACGAGGACGTGGCGCATTGCGAGGCCATCGGCCAGCACGGCGCGAAGTTGATTCGCGACGGCATGAGGGTGCTCACGCATTGCAATGCCGGCTGGCTGGCCTTCGTGGACATCGGCAGCGCCACCGCGCCGATGTATGCCGCGCAGGCGGCGGGCCGTAAGTTCCACGTCTTCTGCGACGAGACGCGCCCGCGCTCGCAGGGCGCGACGCTCACCGCGTGGGAGCTGGCGCAGCAGGGCGTGTCGCACCAGATCATCGCCGACAACGCCGCCGGCTTCCTCATGTGGCGCGGCGAGATTGACCTGGTCATCGTGGGCAGCGACCGCACCTTGGGCCGCACCGGTGAGGTCGCGAACAAGATTGGCACCTACACCAAGGCCGTGCTGGCCAAGCGCCACGGCATCCCCTTCTACGTCGCCATCCCGCGCTCGACGATTGACTGGGAGATGAAGTCGGGCCGGGACATTCCCATCGAGGAGCGGAGTGAGAGTGAGGTGCTCGGGGCGTGGGGAGTCGAGCAGAGTTCAAAGTTCAAAGTTCAAAGTTCAAAGTTGGGGAGGCGCGCTTACATCCGCGTGGCGAACCCGACGAGCGGGGCGCGGAATCCCGGCTTCGATGTGACGCCGCCGGAACTCATCACCGGCATCATCACGCCGGAGGGCATCTTCAAGCCAGGGGAGCTGTGGAAGCACCGACGCAAGCTCGGCGGCCCGAAGTAATCGTCGTAGGAGACGACGTAAGGAGTCTCACTTCAAAATGGAAGCCGTGAGATCAGAGACTCGTCACCTCGTCTCCTACACCAAGCAGGACAGCGCGTCCCGCCTGTCTTTTGCGGAGCGCCGGTCTCCGACCCGGCGAGTTCGACTGTGTTCACCGTCCATGCCGGATCGGAGACCGGCGCTCCGTAACACTCATCGCTCGCGCTGAAGCGCGAGCCGGGCGGGCAGGATGCCCGCCCTACTTCCTTGGCTCCACAACCGTCTGTGCTAGGCTATATTCAACATGATGACCCCGCTTCACCTCCTCGGCCTGCTCGCGCTGGCCAGCACCATGACATTCTCCTCCACACAGGCCGCGACCATTTCGACCTTCGCCGGCAACGGCACGAAGGGTTCCGCCGGCGATGGCGGCCCCGCCACGCAGGCGCAGCTCGACAATCCCTTCGGCGTCGTGCGCGGGCCGGATGGCAACATATGGTTCTGCGAATACACCGGCCAGCGCGTGCGCAAGGTCACGCCGGACGGGAAGATTCACACCGTCGCGGGCAGCGGCCAGAAGGGTTACTCGGGCGATGGTGGTTCCGCGCTCCAGGCCACGTTCAATCTTCCGCACGAAATCCGCTTCGACACGCAAGGCAACCTTTACATCGTGGACATGGGCAACAACGCCGTGCGCAAGGTGAACCTGAAGACCGGCGTCATCACGACATTCGCGGGCACAGGCAAGCCGGGTTACTCCGGCGACGGCGGCCCGGCGAAGGACGCGACCTTCAAGCAGCCGCACAGCATCCAGTTTGATTCCGCGGGCGACCTCTTCATTTGTGACATCGGCAACCACGTCATCCGCAAGGTCAGCATGAAGACCGGCGTGATCAGCACCTTCGCCGGCACGGGCAAGGCCGGCCCGACGCCCGACGGCGCGCCCATCGCCGGCACGCCGCTCAACGGCCCGCGCTCGCTGGACTTCGACGCCGCCGGCAACCTCTGGCTCGCCACACGCGAGGGCAACCAGGTCTTTAAGTTCGATCTCAAGGCCGGGAAGATTTTGCACGTCGCGGGCACGGGGAAGAAGGGTTTCACCGGCCACGGCGGCCCCGCGAAGGAGGCGACGCTCTCCGGCCCCAAGGGCATCTCCGTTGCGCCCAATGGCAACGTCTATCTCGCCGACACCGAAAGCCACAGTGTGCGCATGGTGAACATGAAGCGCGGGACGCTCGAACTCATCGCCGGCACGGGCGAGAAGGGTGACGGGCCCGAAGGCAACCCGCTCCAGTGCAAGCTCGCCCGGCTGCACGGCCTGTGGGTGGACAAGGATGGCAGCATCTTCATCGGCGACAGCGAGACGCACCGGGTGCGGGTGATCCGGCCGTGAGTGGAATGCCCAATTCCCAATGTCCAATGACCAGTTCCCAATGACCAATGAATGACCAAGGCCCAATGACGAATGGGCGGTCGGACGCGCGCGGCGGTCGTTGGGCACCCGTCATTGGGCCTTGGGCCTTGGTCATTCTCTTCTCCGCGCTCTCGTCCTTCGCCGCGGCCAACACTCCCACCCCGCCCACCTTCGAGCAGCTTTCCTCGAACGTCGTCGCCCGCTCGAAATGGGAGCGCACGCAGAACACGACCGCCCAGTTTACGTTCGCCAGGATACGCGTGCTGGAGGAGTTCGACGGCAAGGGCAAGGTCACCGACCGCAAGCAGTCACGGCAGGAGTGTTTCCCCATCAACGGCGTGCCGTTCGCGCGCCTCATCCAAAAGGACGGCCGCTTCCTGAATGAAAAGGAGAGCAAGGCCGAGGAGGAACGCGAGGCCGCCGTGCGCGGCGGCAAGAAACCCGCGCGCAGCCCCGGGGCCACCAAGCGCGACAAGGAATGGCAGTTCACCGACGAGATGCTGGCCCGCTACGCCTTCAAGATCATCGGTCAGGAAATCGTGCGCGACCGGCCGGCGTGGGTGGTGGAATTCGCCCCGCGCAGCAAGGACCTGCCGGTCAACAAGGTGACGGACCGCGTCGCAAACAAGGTCGCCGGCAGGCTCTGGATTGACGCGGAGGAATGGGAGGTGGCCCGCCTGAAATTCTGGCTCACCGAGGAGGTCACGGTCGTGCGCGGGGTCGCCGGAGTGCTCCGGAAGTTTGAGATGACCCTCGACCGCATCCGCCTCGAACCCAGCACCTGGCTGCCGACGATCCTGGACTTCGAGATGGCCGGGCGCGAACTGATGGTGAACAAACGGCTCCACTACCACGAAGAGTCGAAGAACTTCAAACGCGCCACCCCCGCCCCTGCCCCGCCGGAAAAGGGCCTGAAATAGGGCCCCGCCTCCTCCGTCCTCTTATACCGACTACGTGTGAAGGTTGGTGAAACTGACACCGGTGGGCGAGTCGCTCCTTCTCCCTTCGCGGAGCGAGGGGAGCAAGGTGGCCGCAGGCCGGATGAGGGGTGCGGCCACCAACACCGACGCGGCCAACCCCTCACCCCGGCCCTCTCCCCTTGCTCCGCAAAGGGAGAGGGAGGAGCCAGTTGCCTGCGCCTGGATTCAACCAGATTTCCCCGGAATTGGCATGAGCCAGGACGCGAATCGGCTTCTCACCCAGTCGGAATGGATGGCCGTCCTGTCCGGGCGGCACCCCGTGACGCAGCCCCCCCGCTTTTGCCTTTTGCCTTTTGACCCTGGCCTTCTTAATTTCACCGCGTGTCTTACCAAGTCATCGCCCGCAAATACCGCCCGCAGCGTTTTGCGGATGTCATCGGCCAGGAGCACGTCTCGACCACGCTCGCCAATGCCATCGCCGCCGGGCGCATCGCGCACGCCTACCTGTTCTGCGGCCCGCGCGGCACGGGCAAGACGACTCTCGCCCGCATCTTCGCCAAGGCCCTCAACTGCACCGGCGGGCCGACGGCGGACTTCGACGTGGCGGACTCCAAATGCGTCGAGATTGCCGAGGGCCGCTCGCTGGACGTGATGGAGATCGACGGCGCGAGCAACAACGGCGTCGAGCAGGTGCGTGAGCTGCGCGAGACGTGCAAGTTCGCGCCCGCCTCCTCGAAGTTCAAAATCTACATCATCGACGAGGTCCACATGCTCTCGACGGCGGCGTTCAACGCGCTGCTCAAGACGCTCGAAGAGCCGCCCGCGCACGTGAAGTTCATGTTCGCCACCACGGACCCGGAGAAGGTGCTGCCCACGATCCTTTCCCGCTGCCAGCGCTTCGATCTCCGGCGCATCCCCGCCGCGCTCATCGTCAGCCATCTCACGACCATCGCGAAGCAGGAGGGCGTGAAGATCGATGACGCCGCGCTCCACGCCATCGCGCGCGGCGCGGACGGCGGGATGCGCGACGCCGAGTCCACGCTCGACCAGCTCATCAGCTTTTGCGGCAACGAAATCGCCGAGGCGGACGTGCTCTCCATGTTCGGCCTGACCGCGCGCGCGCAGCTCCTCGCGCTCACCCGCGCCGTGCTGGCCGGCGAGGTGGACACCACGCTCCGCGAGCTGAACGACCTCGCCAAGAGCGGCAAGGACCTCGGCCGCCTCGTCACCGACCTGCTCAACCACTTCCGCAACCTGCTGATCTTCCAGGTTTCCAAGGGCGACCTGAAGCTCCTCGAAGTCTCCGAGGCCGAAGCGACCGCGCTGGCCGAACAGGTGAAGCTCGCCCCCAGCGACGCCGTGACGCGCGTGATGGAGGTCCTCTCCGACTGCGAAAGCCGCCTGCGCGACACGACCTCGAAGAAGATCCTCATCGAAGTCTCGCTGCTCAAGGCCATCCAGGCGCGCAACGCCATGCCGGTGGACGCGGTGCTGCGACAGCTTCAACTGCTCCGCACGGAAGCCGCCGGCGCCGGCGGTTTGCCGACGCCCGCCGCCGCGCCCGTTGAGGGCAGGGCCGTCGCATCATCAAGCCCAGTCCCTTCCAATCCGCCTCCTCACGTCGGCGGCTACGAGAAGCCTGCCGCCCCAGCGATGGCCCTGGCTGAAACGCCTGCGCCCGCGCCCGCCCCGAAGTCCGGAGGT
This sequence comes from Limisphaerales bacterium, assembly GCA_041666725.1. Lineage (GTDB taxonomy): Bacteria > Verrucomicrobiota > Verrucomicrobiia > Limisphaerales > SXTU01 > SXTU01. The sequence continues at coordinate 7,656 of JBAYGL010000062.1, read as the reverse complement.
TCCGGCGACCTCGACGCGCTCTGGTCGCAGCTTCTCGACGCCGTGGGCCGCGTGAGCCAGTTCACGCGCGGCTACCTTCTGGAGGCGCATCCCGTCTCGATCACGGGCAAGCTCTTCACCATCGGCTTCGATCCCGAGTTCGCCGATCACATGGCGCTCGTGGACAACGCGAAGAACCACACCGTGCTGCAAACCAAGCTCGCCGAGCTGGGCCACCCGCACTGCCAGGTGAAGTTCATCAAGGCCGACGCCCCCGCGTTGCGGGTCAGGCCGGCCGCCAGCGATCTGACGCCGATCCCCGCGCCCGCGCCGGCCCAAACACCCGGTGCGATCCCGCCGAAATCCGCAGGCACCGCAGCGCCGAAGGCCGACAAACCGCAGAGCGTCGTCTTCGACAAGGAGAGCTTCAAGAACGACCCGCTGATCAAAAAGGCGCTGGAGGTTTTCAAGGGCACCATCGTCGAAGTGCGCGCGTGAACTGCGGTCACCGCAACTCTCGCGCCGGCGCAGTGTTCACCTGAGTCATGCGACGTGGACACTGGCTGCTCCTGTTGACGCTGCTGCTGCTCGGGGGCGGCTGGTTCTGGCTGCGCCCCGGCAGGAGCGCGGGTTACGCAAACTTCCCGCCGTCCGCGCACGGCGACTGGGTGGCCTTCGGAGACAGCCTCACGGAAGGCTACGGTGCGAACGAGGGCGGAGATTATCCCAGCCATCTGGCCGGACGCCTCCGCGTGAAAATCCGAAACCTCGGCGTGTCCGGCCACACCACGGCCGACGGCCTGGTGCGCCTCGACCAGGCGGTGCAACTCAAGCCGCGTGTCGTGCTGCTGTGTCTCGGCGGCAACGACGCGCTGCGAAGCGTGCCGCCGGACGAGACGTTCGCGAACCTCGGCACGATGATCGAACGCTTCCAACAGGCCGGTTCGTTCGTCGTGCTGCTGGGCGTGCGCAGCGTCGGCCTCACGGACAAGAATGCGAAACGGTTCGAGCAGCTCGCGAAGGCCAGGCGCGTGCTGCTGGTGCCCAACATCCTCGACGGCATTCTCTTCTCCCCCAGCCTGATGGCCGACCAGATCCACCCCAACGACAAGGGCTACGCAAAAATCGCCGAGCGCCTTGAGGAAACGCTGCTGCCGCTGCTGCCGAAATTGTGAACGACGGAGAAGCCGGTCCCGCTCAACCCTTCGCGATTTTCTCCAGCACGCCCGTCGTGGAACGGCCCGGCACACCTGGGAGAATCACGACCCTGCCGCCCGCCGCCTCGACCAGCCGGCGCTCAGGTTGGTTGATCGTGTCGATCGTGTAGTCGCCGCCCTTTGCGTAGATGTCCGGCTTCACCTCGGCAAGCAGGCGCAACGCATCCACCTCTTCGAAAAGGCACACGCCGTCCACCGCCGCGAGCGCGGCCAGCACCGTGGCGCGGTCCCGCTCGGGGTTCACGGGCCGGCCCGCGCCCTTGAGCTGGCGCACCGAGGCGTCACTGTTCAGCCCGACGAGCAACACGTCGCCGAGCGCGCGTGCCGCCGCGAGATAGGTGACATGCCCGGCGTGAAGGATGTCGAAGCAGCCGTTGGTCACCACGAGCCGTTTGCCCGCCGCGCGCACCTGCCCGCGCCAGACCGCGACGCGCTCAAGGGGAATGATCTTGTCCCGAAAATCCATTGATCACGATGCTGCTGGACGGGCCGGAGCTTGGCAAGCAGGCGCGCGGAACCGGGAGCCGTGAATTCAGTTGGCCCGCTTCGCACCGCCTGCGCCCGGGTCGTGCTTTTCAAACCACTCGAGCACCCGGCGCAGCACGTCTTCACGATGCGGCAGCTGCTTGATGCCGTGGCCCTCGTCCGGGTAGAGGACCAGCTCGGTGTCCACGCCGGCCTTCTTCAAGGCGCGATGGAACATCACGCCCATGGCCACCGGACAGCGGCGGTCGTTCACCGAGTGAAGGATCAGCGTGGGCGTGCGGACCTCCGCCGCATACGTGATCGGGCTGTGCTTGCGCATGCGGTCGGGAATTTCCCAGGGCAGGCCGCCCAAGTCCCACTCGGTCCAGCTCTGGAGATCGCTGAGATGCCACATGACGTTGAGATCGGTGACTGCGTTCTGGGCGGCGGCGGCGCAAAACTGCCGGGTGTGGCCGACCAGCCACGAGGTCATGTAGCCGCCGTAGCTCACGCCATACACGAACTGCCGCCCGCGATCCGCGATGCCTTGCCGCACAAGCTGGTCAATGCCCGTCAGGATGTCGCGCATGTCTCCGCCGCCGAAATCGTTGCGGTCCGCGTCGAGAAATTTCAGGCCGTAGCCGGTGGACCCGCGGAAATTCGGCTGGAACACCGCGAACCCGCGCGTGGCAAAAATCTGGACGTCCAGCCCGCCGCCGCCGGTCGCGCGGTGATGCGGGCCGCCGTGCGGCATCACCAGCAGCTTGTAGGGCGGTTTGGCCACGGACTCGGGCGGGCGCGTCAGCACGCCTTCGATCTCCAGACCGTCGAAGCTTTTCCAGCGCACGATCTCGTCCACCGCACGCAGATGGGGGCCGAGCTGCGGATTGCCCGCGGGCAGCAAACGGCTCCGGAGCCGCGCAGGCGGGGCCTTGTCCTCGATGGCCTGCGGGCCCGCGTCCAGATCCACGGCCTGCGACAGCGTCCTGACCCCGTCAATTGCGGTAAAGAACACGCGGTGATTGTCGCGCCACGGATTGTCCGGCAGAGGCGGCGTGGGCGGGAAGTGCGGTGCCTTGTCCGCCCCAGGCCCGTGATGGTCGAAGACGAGCCGCGACTTCGCCCCGCCGGTGTCGAGGTCCACGACCATGAGGTTGAACACATCCATGTGCGGTCCGCAGCGCGGTGAACTCAGGCACAGGATGCGCCGGCCATCGGGTGAGATGCGCGGCGAAAACTCCGGACCGGGCCCGGTGGTGAGCCGCTCCAGGCGATGGTCGCTCAGGGTGATTTTCCAAAGATCGTAATTGTGATTGATGCTGTAGCGCACCGACTCCTGATCCGGCGTGCGGTTCGCATGCACCACGAGGAACGAGCCGTCCGGCGCCCACTGCGGGTCGCCATACCAGAAGTCGCCCGGCGTCACCCTCGTGATGCGCGACGCCGCCGCTTCCGTGGGCGTCTCCCGCAGTTCCGCCACCCACACCTGCATCGGCCCATAGCCTTCATAGCCCTCGCCCTGGTCTTCGCGCAGCAGCTTCACCTGGTTTTTCCGCTCCGCCTCCGTGCGCGCGTCACGTCCGTCATCCGCCACGAACACCAGCCGCCTGCCATCGGGTGAAAACGCGATGCGCCCGTAAAACTTGTCCGTGATCACGCGGCCATACGGCTTGGCCTTTCCGCCCAGCGGGATCGCCCTGCCCCCGGGCGCGACCGGCATGAGCCAGATGTCCGCCGCCGTGTCCGAGTAGGGCGGCACCGGCGTGAACGCCGACATGCCATCGGCAAACGGCCGCGTGGAAAGAAACACGATCCACTTCCCGTCCGGCGACAGCATCGGGCTGAAGGCGTCCGGCTCGCCGGGTTCGATTGCGCGGGCTCCCCCCTGTTCATCCACGCGCCACAACGACTGTTTGAACGCCCGCGTCTGCGGATCAACGCGCAGCCGGACGTAGATCGCGCTCTTCCCGTCCTTCAACGTGATGGCATCAACGGCCGCGTCCGTTTTGTAGAGATCTTCGATTTGCGGGAGCGGAGGCTCCCCGGCGATCAGCGCGAGCCGGCCAAGGATGAGGCAAAGGGCCCAGATGAGCGGAGTCCTCGTTGGCGTGGGAAAAAACCGGAGGGCGGTTTCAACGGACATGGATTTCATGGTGCGAGATTAGCAGGCTGACACAACCGGCTCCACAATTCCAGGTGCCCTTCGTGAAACAGGCCGCCGTCATTTCAGCGACCGGATGCCGTCCTTCGCCTGAAAGACTGTCCGCACTTCCGCGTCGGTGAGCACGCGGTTGAAGACGGCCACATCGTCACACCAGCCGATGTAATTCAGCCCGAGCGTCAGCGCGCTCTGCGCCTCGTCCCAGTTGAACGAACTCTCGTAGCCGGTGAACGCGCCCTGCAGTTTGCCGTCGAGGTAGAGCCTGCCCCAGCCGTCTTTCCTGCCCGTGTTCGCGTTGCCGAAGGTGAAGCAGACGTGCGTCCACTGGTCGCGGCGGAACGGCGGCTGATGCACCGGCACCATGGGACGCTCCGGCTCCGGGATGTCCTCCCACTTGCGGTTGCCGGGATTCCACAGCCGCGTGATGGGCAGCAGCGCGTAGCGGAAATGCCGGGGCGTGTGATCCTTGCTGAACTCGACGAACATGTTGCCCTCGCCCCACGCCTGCCCGACAAATTGCAGCGGGTCGCAGTAGCCCGGTTCCAGGTCCTTGTCCGGGTCGATCCGCATCCACAACGAGCACGAGCCGCTCCAGTCCTTCGCACGATAGCCGAGGTTCTTTGCGCCACGGAAGAAGACCTGCGGCTTCATCTTCTGCGTGAAGTGCAGTGCACCGCCAAACCGGCCCGCGTTCTTGTCGAGTTGCACAAGGTCGCCTTCGGGCAAACCGGGTTTCGCCTCGGCGCGCTTGCCACCGACCGCAGAATAAACCCTTGCATCGCCGGCAGCGAAATCCGCGTTCGCATCCCGGTCAAACGAGGCGTGGAACAGCAGCGCGGACTTGAGGCCGCCCGCAGGTGGCGTGGCCTGGGCCGACGCGGCGGCGGCAGCCACGAGCGTCGCTTTGTTCTTCGCCCAGTCGGGATTCGGCAGCGCCTCCCAGACACGGAAGTTGCGGACGCTCCCTTCCGTGCCCGAGACGAACATGATGCTGTGCTTGTCCGATCCGATCAGCGGGTGCGAGCCGGTGACGCTCCTGCCGTCGAGCGTGGCCACGAGTTCCTCGCCCTGGATTTCGATGAGCACGGTCTGCCACTCGCCGAGCTTGACCGGCCGCTGGATCTTGCCAAACGGCACGGCCTTGTCCGGGCCGTCGTGGTCGTGATCCTCCTTCTGGGCGACCAGCCCGCCGGTGGTGAGGTAAACGGTGCTGACGTATTCCGTCTCGTCGGTCGTGCGCACCTGGAAGTAGCGGCTGCGGCGTCCGTCGAGCGGCACCTCGTGGAGGCGCACGTCGCACTGGATGACCACGTCCTTGAAGCGGAAGCCATAGGACGCAGTGGCCGGGTGCAGGCTCGTTGCGTGCTCGATGCCGCGGAACGCACCCTCCACCACGTCCCATTTGCCGCCGCGCTCCCAGCCGTTGAAGCGCCAGCCGGTGAAACCGCTGGCGAAGCCCTTGGCCGGCCCGCGAAAGGTTTCGGGCAGTTTGGAAAAATTCTCGTTCACGAGTTGCCTGCCGCGCGTGGTCATCAGCGTCTTCACCAAGCCGTCGGCGGCGTGGGACGGCGCGTCAGCGGACGCAGCGGTGGCGGTGAATGCCGGGCCGGCACAGGCCGACAGGACGGACAGGAATAGACCAAGTTTGTGTTTCAGGTTCATGGGTGTGTTCGCTGATTTGATTCGGGATCGGAGTAATTCGTTTTGGGTTTCCAGCTACTTTGCAATCTGGACCTTGCTCAACGGATACCAGCCGCCGTCGTCGCGGCCCTTGATTCCCAGCCTCACCACGGGAGTTGTCGTCTGCTCTCCGACGACGGCAACCGACAGGCCGTAGGTGCCGACAGGCATATTCCCCGGCACCGCGATGGTGTCAGAAAAGGCGGCGACTTCGCCCGGAGGCAAATCCTTTACCTCCTTGAAAAACTCTTCCGTGAACAGCTCGATTGAGCCCGGCATCCACCGATTCACCGTCAGCTTGCCCACGAACACCTCGCTGCGGCCGCTTGCGTTCGTCAGCCGATACGCCAGCCGGTAGGGCTTGTAACAGGGCGCGGAACCGACGTTCTGCCACTTCATGGAGATCGTGAGCGCGTCGCCTGCTTTGATCTGATCGGGATGCGCCAGCTCCTTGAGGACGAGGCGGTATCCAAGCCGACGCAAAAACCGCTCCATCTCGGACAAAAAGCCGGGTTCCTTCGGGAAAGACTTCATGTCGCTGTCCCCGTTCAGGTTGATGTGGGACGCATGGGTGGCCAGGGCGTAATTGAGAATCCACCGGACCGGCAGGCTTTCCTTAACCCAGCTGGCATAACCCGAATAGGTTTCCCAGAACACGGGGGCCGACTTCCACGCGTCGCGGATGTCAGCCGATTTGATCGAAGGTGGATAGAGCGACCGCATGTGCCCCCCGCGGCCCGGGGGCACGTGACCCAAGGCGTTGGCCCGCCAGCCGGTTCCCCGCTGGGTGGCGTAGGCCGTGCATTCTTCAACCTTGGGCACCCGCTTCCAGGGTCCGGTCTGGCCGCCGCCGTAGGCCCCGGATGCCGGGGTGAGCATGGACATAAGCAAGGGCGTCTTCTTGAAGGCTGCGAGGTAGGCGTCGATGATTCGTGTGCAGTTTTCCTTCGTCGGCATCCTGACCTGTTCGTTGGTCGATCCGGTCATGTGCCATTCGCCCCACCAGCCCACCGAGCCGATGTCCACACTCTCCAGATCGGGATGTCCGTCGTAGCGTTCCCCCAGGCGCTTGATGAAATCAACATGCCGGGCCAGCACGACCGGATCATCCATGTCGGGAATGACACACGGGTTCTTCAAATAATCGGCCTGGATTTCCTTTCCACCAACCTCCTTCAACCACAGGGGATGGCGATGCAGCGGGCTGTCCCGCTTGCCGCTGGGATCGCAGCACATGATGCCAAACGCGTATTGCTGCCCGGAGGCCCGCGACTCCCTCAGCAGTTTGTCGAGGAACTCGTGGTCAATCTTTCCCGGCTGCGGCTCCAGCACGCCCCAGCCCCAGCGGTTGTAATGGACGGTCGAGGGCATCCACGCCGGCATGTTCCTCAGCACCGGGGAATTTCTGGGGTAGCCGAACGTCACCGCCCCCACCCCGGGATTGGCGAGAAGCTCGTCCGTTTCCACAGGCCTGACCGTCACCTGCTGCGCGCGGGCCACACCGGCCAGTAAGGCAAACACGATGACGGCCGCGCCGAAAACTGCCTTCCGGGATTGCGTTGATCGGGCCGACGGGGTGGGCGGCGTGGGTGGATTCATCGGAGCGGGTGCTGTTTGTCGTCGGGACCGGTTTCTGATTCTTGCCGGACTATTTCCCCGAAGGCGTGGGGGCGAATCGTTTCGGCATCAGCTCATGCACCGTGCCGATGATGCGGTCCTCAACCTCCGGAGCCAGCCGCGTCGGACGGTCATAGAAGATCATCGCGAAGTCCGCCTCATAGCCGCCTTCGTTCAGGATGCGGCGCGACGGGATGTAGCACGGCATGGCATTGGAATAGCCGTTGACCCACAGCCGCGCCCCGAACTCGCGTTTGAGCCGCAGCGAGTAATCCACCACCACCTCGCCCGCGAGGAAGACCATCGCAAGGTCATCACCGAACGCCCACGTCTGCACGATGTAGGGCAGGTGCGTCGGCAACGACTCGCCACGGTCGAGACGCGCGAGGTTCTTCCGGGCGCGGTAGGCGGTTGGTGCCGACTTGCTCTGCGCGGCCTTCTCCCAGTCGGCGCGGCCGGGCAGGACGTCGAAGGCCAGCTCGATGCGCCTGGCGCGGCATTCGAGAGCGCCCGCCACCGGCTTGAGCGGACCGATGA
>JBAYGL010000061.1:0-15728 GCA_041666725.1 Limisphaerales bacterium | reverse complement strand
TCTGGCGCGATTGCAACGGCTGGAGGGCATCGGCACCCTGACCCGCGGACTCGCCCACGACCTGAACAACGCCTTCTCCGCCGTGCTCATGGGGTCCGCGCTGCTGCGCCAGCAGGTGTCCCCGGAGGCGCTCCGGTTTGTGGAAGGCATCGAGGCCAGCGCCAAGCGGGGCTCGGACCTGATCCGCCAGCTGCGCAGCTACGTGAAGGGCGTCGAGGGCGAGCGGGTGCTGCTGGATCCGCGACTGCTCCTGCGCGAGTTCGAGAAGTCGCTGCGTCACACGCTCCCCAAATCCACCACCGTGCAGGCCAGCTACGCGCCCGACACGCCGCTCATCTTTGGCGAGGCCTCGATGTTGCAGCAGGCCCTCCTCCGCCTGTCCGACCACGCCCGCACGGCCACCGCCACGGGAGCTCAGATACGGATCGAATCCTGCAAGACCGAGCTGGATGCAAAACAAGCCGCACGCCTGCACCTGCCTCCGGGGGAATACGCCACCTTGCGTCTGCGCGACACCGGCCCGTGTCTGCCCCCGGAAGTTTTGACGCGCATCCACGAAATCGCCGCCGCCGATTGGAACGGCCAGACCGCACCCGGACTGGGCTTTGCCATCGCACACGCCATCGCGCGCGAACACGGCGGCGGCCTCGAAATCGACTCCGTTCCCGGCACGGGGACGTGTGCGACCTTCCATGTGCCGGCAAGCAAGTTCGTCGTCACCGGAATGGTGTCCGCCGCGCTGGCGGCCGGGGCGGGCCGCTGGGTGTTGCTGGTGGACGACGAAGCCCCCGTGCGCGTGACCTTGAGAAACCATCTTCAATCGCTCGGCTTTCACGTCCTTGAGGCGGCGGATGGGCCGGAAGCGCTCGTGAAGCTGGCCACCGCCACCGTGCCGGTCGTCCTCGCCGTGTGTGATCTGCACATGCCCTCGCTGGACGGCCCCTCGCTCTGCCGCTGGCTCCGGCAAATCGTCCCCAATCTGGAGCTGCTGGCGCTTAGCGACGCGCTGGCCAAGGCTCCGGTGGAGGACGTGAATGCCCTGGGGTTGATCGGCGCGATCAACAAGCCCTACACCGTGACGAAGCTGACAGGCGCGCTCCAACAGCTCAGACCGCCGGCCTGACCGCCAACAGCCGGGCTCTCAGCCGGAACGATGCAGCGGGAGCGCGGCCTTGAGGCCGCAGCAGTGTGGAATTCAAAGGGATCAACGAACTTCCGGGCCATCCGGGCGGGCGAACGAAACGGTGCACAGGAAGCGGCGCAGGTGTGAACGCGAACCCTGGCTGTGGCGGGCGTTTCTGCGGCCTGAACAGGCTGTGTGAAAACACCGACACCAAAACTCGTTATCGTTCCAAAATTCGATGTGGTGCATTTGAACGAAGTGCTCAGGCGGATTTGATGGGGGTAAAAATAGTTTTTACACAGCCTGTGAAGGCCGCGCTCCCGTCGCGACAACTGCATCGTTCCGGTTCAGCCCTCCACGTAGATCGGTTCACGCAGCCCGGAGGTGTCGGAAAAGTTGTGCAGCCGCTGCAACAGGCCGGGTGTGACGCGATTGCCCCCGCTGATCAGCGGCATTCCATCCCGCGTGACCACCTCGGCCACGAGAATGTGTCCGGCGCGCAGGTCGCGGAACGGAATCGCCAGCACAGGCCGGCTCGCGCCGGGAGCCAGCACCTCCGCCACGGCCTCCAGATAATCCGGATCATAAAAGCCGGCGCGCTCCCGCAGCGTCAGCAGGCTGTCACGACGCGAACGCCCGCGTTCCTCCAATGCCTTCAGGTCGATGAGTATCTTCAGGAGGCGGGCGCCGGCCGGGATGTCGCGACCGGCCGTGGTGTCAATCGGGAAACCCGATCCATCATAATGCTTGTCCTGAAAGAGGACGATGCGCGCCACGGGTTCCAGCCGGGGAACGTGCGCAAGGAGGTTGCTGGCCGCCTCCGGAAGCCGGCGGATCATGGTCCGCTCGGCCTCGGAAAGTGATGCATCCGCCCGCGCGCGGGCGGCAACTTCCGGAGGCAGCGTGACCCTGCCGATTCCGTGGAGCATCGCCCCCATTTCAACCTCCCAGCCATCGGCCAGGTTCAGCTTGCCGGCGACCGCTCGGGCCTGGTCCCGCAACACCTGGCACCGGCCAAATTGCACGGGGTCCAGCACCGACAGCATTTCCGTGAGCAGGCCGACGCTGCCGTTGAGGGTCTTCTCCAGGAGTTCGCGCTCGGCGGTGATCAGCCGGTGCTGTGCAAGGCCCGCCGTGAACGCCGTGGCCAGCGTTTCCGGCGGGCAGGGCTTGGTGAGGAAGCGGAAAATGCTGCCTTCATTCACCGCGTCGATGGCGGTCTGCTGGTCGGCATTGCCGGTGAGCATCACGCGCACCGTGTCAGGCCACCGCTCCTTGACCTGCGCGAGCAGCTGCAGGCCGGACAAACCCGGCATCCGCATGTCGGACACGATGACGGCAACGGGTCCGTCTTTCTCCAGCAGGGCCAGCGCGGCCTCGCCCCCGGGGGCTGTCTCCAGTTGAAACTGTTTTCGCAAGGTGCGCTGAATGCCGGCCAGCAGGTTGGGCTCGTCGTCCACGCAAAGAATTCGTTCGTTCATGATAAACCTCCGGAACTGAGGGAGGCGCGGCATATCCCGCGCCAGGCATCCATCCGCCCGGCCACCCCGAGCTGCTCCAGAAATTGTTCCTGACGAACAGGACTTGCCGCCCCCACCGACTCCGGTTCCAGCTCGTGTGCGAGACTGTCGGCGACATGAAGGATCGTCGCCGTGTTGAGCACCGCGCTTCCAGATTCGGCCGGACGATGGTGCCAGGTGATCGCGTCCACAATGTTCGGGGGCAACCCCCACAGCCCGAGAAGATAACCACCCACCTCCGCGTGAGTGCATCCAAAGACGCCCATCTCGACCACATGCGCAGGCATGCCGCCTTCTGCCGCGACGGTGGCAACGCGCTGATAGTGGCTTTTGAAATTGGCGGCGAGGAGGAGCTTGCCCGCGTCGTGCAGCAGCCCCGCTATGAAGGCTTCATCGGCCGACTTCGAGTCGGAAAACTCATGCCGCGCCAGGCTCCTGGAAAACCCAGCGACCAGCAGGCTGTGCCGCTGCAACGCCGCAAAGGAAAGCCCGGCCAGCTCGGAGTTCGCAAACTGTGAGAAGGTGTGCATCGCCAGCACGAGCGCCTTCATGGTGTCCAGCCCCAGAAATGTCACGGCCTCGACCGGCCCGCTCACGGAACGCCGCAGGCCGAAGAAGGCGGAGTTCACAAGCTTGAGCACCTGCGCGGTCAGCCCGACATCCCGGGCGATGATCTCCCCGACCCTGGCCACGGTGCTGTCCGGCCTGCGAAGTTCCGTGAGAATCTCGCGATACACGACGGGCAGCGTGGGCAGGGAATCCATCTGCGCGACCAGGTCCTTGACCTTCTCGTTGGAGACCGTGCCTCCCAGCGCGGCGGCGCGCTGCACGGTGGTCCGCAGCAGGTCCGCATCGCATGGCTTGTTCAGATATTGGTGCGTTGAACCGACCGCCTTGAGGACAAGATCCTGATCCGCATGGCCCGAGAGGATGATGCGGACGGTGCGCGGATGCCGGTGCATGACCTCGCTCAGGAGCTGCGCCCCGTCCATGCCGGGCATCCGCATGTCGGAAACCACGACGTCAAAAGGCGTGGCCGCCAGCCGCTCCAGCGCCAGTTGTCCGGACTCCACAAATTCCATGTCCCACTCGTGCCGGAGCGGACGCAGCATCCTCTGCAGCCCCTGCAACACCAGGGCCTCGTCATCCACAAAAAGCACGCGTGTCTTCATCATTCAGGTCATTTGGAGTCGGCTGATGGCAACGGCAGGCGGATGACGAAGGTGGTCCCGCGGCCCGTCTCGGTTTCGAAATGAATGGTGCCTCCGTGCTTGTCCACCACCACGGAGCGGGCAATGGCCAGCCCCTGGCCGGTGCCCTTGCCGACTTCCTTCGTGGTGAAAAAGGGATCGAAGATTTTGGCCCGGGCCTGCTCTGGAATGCCGGTTCCCGTGTCCTGCACCCGGATTTCCGCCCAGTCGCCATCGCGCCGGGTCTGGACGGTGATGGTGCCGCGCTCGGAACCCCTGCCCGCGATGGCATGGGCGGCATTGACAATGATGTTGAGCACGGCCTGGTTGAAGCTGCCGGGCTGACAGGGCACCGGCGGCAGTGACGTGTCGAGCTCCGTCACCATTTCCGCGACGTATTTCCACTCGTTGCGGGCGACGGTGATGGTGCTCTGAATCGCGCGGTTGATATCAATCGGCGTCTTCTCCTCGTTCCCGGGGTGCGAGAACTCCTTCATGGCCTGCACGATCTTGGTGACCCGGTCCACGCCGGACACGGCCTCCTCGACAGCACGAGGAATTTCTTCGCGGAGATAGGCCAGATCGGCGGCGTCCGTGCAGCGCTCCAGTTCCACAGCGGCGGTGGTTGCGTCCGCACCCTTGAGGACCGCCTCCCCCAGCAGGTTGCCCGCCCCCAGCACCGGCGTCAGGTCATTGAACGCATCCCGCAGGAACCTCAGATTGTCACCGATGTATTGCGTCGGCGTGTTGATCTCGTGCGCGATGCCGGCGGCAAGGCGTCCGATGGATTCAAGCTTCTGGGCGTTCCTCAACTGGGACTCGAGGGTGTGCCGGTGGGTGACGTCCACGGCCAGCAGGATGAAGTTGAGGCGGTTTTCCGCGTCCGGTTTGCTCGGGGTGACGGTCACGCTCAGCATCAACTCGCTGCCGTCCTTGCGGCGGAGCTGGAAATTCTCCAGGTCGAGGCGCTGGTTGATTCGCAGCGATTCGTCCGTGATGCGTTGCAGCGCCTCCCAGTCCCACTGGACTGCGAGCGTGTGAAAGGGCTGTCCGAGCACCTCCTCCGAGCCCAGCCCGAGGGCCGCCGCCGCCGCGGCGTTCCAGCGGGCCACGCGCCCGGTGACATCCACCCCCACGAGAATGGCGCTGATGGAGGCGAAGAGGTTTTCCGTTTCCGTGTGCAGGCGGCGCATCTCCTCCTCCTGTTGCTTGCGCTCCGTGATGTCGAAAATGATCCCGTCCAGCCAGCGTATCCGGCCGTGTTCATCAAAGTCCGCCTGGCCCTTGTCATGCACCCAGCGAAGGCTCCCGTCGGCGCGGATCAACCGGTAGTCGGCCACATACGGCAGACGGCGGCCGGTTCCCGTCTGGATGGCCTCCTGAACCCCGGGGTAATCATCCGGATGAATGATGGAGGAGAAACATTGGGAGCGCTCATCCATGAACTCGACGCCGGAGTAGCCGGAAAGCTCCCAGATCAGGTCGCTGATGAATTCAATGTGGCGCTCCGGCGGCGGCGTGCAGCGATACACCGCGCCTGGAATGTTGCTGATGAGGGAACGCAGCCGCTGGCCGCTCTCGCTGGCCACCGCCTCCGCCTGTTTCCGGGTGGTGATGTCCCGGGCGACGATCACCACCTTTTCCACCTCGCCCAGCGCGTTGCGGATGGCTGAACCGGACGATTCAAGATAACGCCAGGAGCCGTCGCAATGCCGCATCCGGTATTCGAGATGGTTGTGACGGCCCTCGGTGGTGATCAGTTGAGCGCCCGCCTTGACCCGCTCTATGTCCTCCGGGTGAATCTGGGCGAGCGAGCTGCTCACCTTCAAATCATTCGGACTGTAGCCCAGCACGCGCTGGTAGGAGGGACTGTTGTAAATGCGCCGCCCCTGGGCATCCACGACGGCGATCAGGTCCGCGGCGTTGTCCGTGATCAACCGCATCAGCTCTTCGCTGCGACGAAGCTGCTCCTCGGATCTCCGGCGCTCGTCCAGCTCCTGCTCCAGGGCGGTCACGGCCTTGCGGGCGTCCTCGGTCCGGGCATGGACCACAGCCTCCAGATGCGCCATGTGCCCCTGCACTTCCACAAAATGCTGCCACTTGACGGTCATCGCGTTGGCGAGCTGCAGCAATTCCAGCGGCTTGAACGGCTTCTTGAGGATGATGAGCTGATCGGTATGGCCAAAGCGCGAGATCAGCTTCGCCAGCGCCTCGTCTGTCGCGCCGGTGCAAAGGACAATCTGCATCTCAGGCGAGCAGTGCCAGAGGAGCGCGAGGATTTCACACCCATCCATGTCCGGCAGGCACAGGTCGACAATCCCCAGGGCAAAAGGACGTTGAGCCTCCTCTCCCGCACGCACCAGCACCTCGGCCTCCCTGCCGGTGCTGGCGAGTGAAACTTCAAAGGGAGCGGCGGTTGCGAGGGCTTTCCTCGCGGCGGGAGGCAGGCGGGTCAGGACGTTTTCGATGAGCACATGAATCTGCGGGTCGTCATCCACCACGAGCACCCGGCGGTTCTGAACTTGCTTGGGTTGGCTCATCGGTCGGTGGGTGCCGGAATCCATTTCAGGGCGCGACGCGGCGCTGAACGCACCTAGATCATCTTTTCAAGCATGAGGGGAAGGTGTTCCAGCTTCCGGCGGAGAGCGGCGCGGGCCAGGGTGCGCTCCTCCTCCTGTCCTGCGGGGAAAACCAGCTCCCAGGACGGGTCAGCAAGCCAGTCCGACTCGTTCACCACGGCCGGATTTCCGCTCATGCCGATGCGCGCGGCATGGCTCAACTGGTTGGCGAGCCTCACGACGGCGATCATGGGAACGTCGCTTTCCGCGCATTCCGGCGCATGGTGACAGAGCGACGCATCGACCAGCACGGCCGGGAGATGATGATGCTTCAGGTAGACGGCTCCGATTTCCGTGTGAGGCATCCCAAGCACGGCGCGCTCCGTCTCGAGCAAGTCGCCCTCCCCTTCGGCGGCCACGCGCTGTATTTCCGCAAAGTGGGCCGGGAAGGCCGAGGCCATGACGATCTTGCCCACATCATGAACCAAACCCGCCACGTAGGGCGTCTCGTCCGGAAGGGAGCGGACCGTGCCGGACAATTCCTGGCTCAATATGGCGGTCGCGATGCAATGCCTCCAGAACTCCCGCCACGGGAAGGCGGTGTGCCCCGCCAGTTTTTGAAAATCCTCGATGACCGGGGTCATCATCGCCAGCTGGCGGATTTGACGGATGCCCAGAAAAAAGACCGCCTCCTCGATGCTGTTCACGGGTGATGTCAGCCCGTAGTAAACCGAGTTGACCAGCCGCAGCAGCCGCGCGGTGAGGCTGGGATCCCGGCGGATCACCTCCGCGACATAGGACGTGTAGCGATGATCCGCGTTGAGCAGTTCACGCAGGGCGCTGTCCACGCTCCGCAGGGAGGGCAATCGCGGGCACTGGCGCACCTTCTCCTCGATCTCCTCGCGGGATACAACGGCCAGGGGAACACCTGCTGCTGGTTCTTCAACGACAGTCATCGGCACCTTATCGGCGCAATCGCGGGCGGGATTAAGCGCCTTTTGCAGCGTGCCGCAAAAAAAATCCGGCGGCGAAAAAAATACCTCAAGTCAGTCCTTCTGATCACCGATAACAGGCCATGATGTGTGAGGACATGGATAAACTGGTCGAGAGCTCGGTCACTGAAGTCTTTTCCACGATGCTGAACTTCAATCTGGAGTCAGTGCCGCCGGACGATCCCCTGCTGAACGGGGAGCAGCACATCGCCAGCGCCGTGGGCTTCATCGGCCGCCTCACGGGCGTGGTTTATCTTTACGTGGGCAGCGGCTTCGCCGTCCGCATCACCTCGGGACTGGTGGGCATCCCCGCGAACGAAATCGACGGAAACGAGATGGTCAACGACGCGATGGGGGAAATGGCCAACATGGTCGTGGGCCACATCAAATCCACCCTCTCCGACCGCGGCCTGCCCTGCCAGCTGACCATCCCCTCCATCGTGCGCGGCAACCAGTTCAGCATCGAGCCGGTCAGCACCACCCAGCGCCGGGTCTTCAAGTTCAAGACCGGCACCGACCAGCTGCTGGTAGAGATGCTCATAAAGCCCGTGGGCGGCCATTGAACAACAACTCCCCGTCCTGATTCCAGTCAGCCATCCTGCAATGAAACCCAAAATCCTCACCGTTGACGACAGCAAGACGATTCGACTGATCGTCGCCAAGGCCTTCAAGCAGTTTGACTGCGATGTCTTCGAAGCCGCCAATGGCGTCGAAGGCCTCGCCGTCGCGAACCGCGAAAAGCCCGACATCATCATCCTGGACATCACCATGCCCATCATGGATGGCGCGGAAACGCTCGCCAAACTGAAGTCCAACCCCGACCTCAAAAACATCCCGGTGGTCATGCTCACCGCAGAGGCCGGACGCGAAAACGTCCTTCGGATTGCGAAACTTGGGGTGCGCGACTATCTGGTCAAGCCCTTCAAGGAGGATCTTCTGGTGGAGCGCGTCGGCCGGGTCATCGAACTCAAGGCCAAGGGGGAATCCCTGCAGCGCATCCGGCGTTTTGACGATCCCCTCGCCCTCCTGGTGGTGGACGACAAGCCCACCATCATTGAACAAATCAGCACCGGACTGTCCGACACGCCCTGGACGGTCAACGGACGCAGCCAGATGGGTGAAGCCGTGGATTTCTGCTCCCAGCACTCGCCGGACGCCGTGGTGGTGAGCCTTTCGTTGCCGGAGGGCTCGGGTTTCAACCTCTTCCAGATGTTGCGCGCCAACTCCAAGACCAAGAACACGCCCATCTTCGGCATGTGCGTCAAAACCGCCACCGAAGATCAGGCCCGTGCGCAGCAGATGGGATTCTCGGGGGTCCTCAACAAGCCCATTGATCTGGAGGACTTGAAGGCGAAGATCGCCCGCTCGCTCAAGCTCGACACGTCCTACAAGTATTTCCAGGTTCGTTCGGGCATCCTCGCGGTCATCATCCCCACCCATGCCAGCGCGGCGACGCTCAACGAAGTCACCCAGCATCTCCGCGCCAAGGTGTCCGAGGCCGTGGATTCGGGCATTTCCAAACTGGTGCTGGACCTGAGCCTCCTCAAATCGGCCGACATCAACCTCGTGAAACTGGGGCTGGAGACCATCCAGTTGTGCCAGGAACTCTCACTTCGCCAGCGGGTCGTCGCCTCCGATTCCGTCCGCACCGAGTGCCGCAATTACGAAGAGACCAAGGACTGGAGTTTTGTCGGCACGTTTGAAGATGCGGCAAAGGTTTTGAACGAGCCGGCCATGGCGACCGCCGCCTGACCGCTCCACCCGCCACATGCGCCTGCACTGGTTACTCGCCATCGTCGTATCACTGCCAGTCATGGGTGGTGCGGGCGGGTATCTGGCGCTCATCGGTCCGGCACCCCTGCGGTTTGAACAGCCCGCTCCCCCGTGGGTTCTCACCGCGCTTCCCGCCCTCGACATGGGCGACAAACCCGATCCTGCCGAGGCGGACCCCAAGCACCACGCAGACAGCAAAACCAACTCGGCAGCCGCCACCCCGACCGCACCCGCAGCGCAGTCTCCCGCCGCAGGAACCGCGGATGCTGCGGCGCTGGCACTCCTGGGCGCGCTCACCAATGCCCCGTCAGCATGGTCCGGGACCAATGCCCCTGCCCAGACTCCGCCGGGACCTCCAGGAACACTTCCTCAACAGGTTTTCCCAGGACCTTCTACTCCCCTGCTCGTGCCCCAAATGCTGATCCCTCTCTTCCAGTCGGGTGTTTCCCCCACCAATCGCTTCGGTGGCGCGCTGTTGAGCCTTCCCTTCATCCCCCCGTCTTCGGGTGAAACAAAGTCCAGCACTGTCAGCTATGAAAAGAAGTGACCGAAAATCGCGTCCCCTGCTGTGCTGCGCCCGCGCAGTCCGGTTGCTGACGCTGGCCGCGGCTCTGATCGGTGCCGGCGGGTTGCGGGCTGAAGCACCACAGGCGAAACCGTCCTCCGCACACGCTCCCGCCGCCGTCAGCGCACCCCCCGCCCGCCCCGTCAGCGCCGCTCCTCCGACAGCTTCGGCTCCCTCCTCCCCGGCAGCCCACGCGCCTGCGGCAACATCGGATGACGCGCTGTCTCCTCTTCTGCGCCGTTCGTTGGGCAGCATCGCTCCGAACGATTCGATGTCGCGGACCAATCAGAACGCAACGTGGCTGTGGACGAAACTCGAGGAAGGCCGGCGCTACGCCAACGCTGGCGATGAGGTCGCGGCGCTCAGACAGTTCACCGCGTTGCTGGAAGTCAACGCCCCGGCGGAGTTGCATCAGGCAGCCCTGCTGGAAATGGCCAACCTGGCCCAGCGGGCCGGACAACTGCCCAGGGCGCAGCAGATTTACGCACAATATCTCGACCGTTTTCCCGGAGACCCCACCGTCCCGGACGTGATCCTGCGGCAGGGCCTCCTCTACCGGCAGATGGGAGCGCACCAGCTTGCCCTGGCCAAGTTCTACTCCGTGATGTCCACCTGCCTGAGCATGAAGGCGAACCAGCTGAGTTACTACCAGCAGCTCGTCCTGCTCGCGCAAACGGAGATCGCCGACACGTATTACCAGCAGGGCCAGAACGCGCAGGCGGTGGAGTTCCTCAACCGCCTGCTCAAACTCGACGCCGGGGGCCTGGACAAGGGACTGGTCCGCTACAAACTGCTCCGCTCCCTCTCCCAGCTCGCGCGACACGATGAAGTCATCGCCCATGCGCAACAATACCTGCAACGCCAGGGCGGGGCTCCGGAAGAACCGGAGGTCCGCTTTCTCTACGTGGAGGCGCTCAAGAAGGCCGGCCGCAGCCGCGAGGCCCTTGAGCAGGTTCTTACCCTCCTGCTAGCCCAGCAAGCCAAGTCCTCTGAAAACCCCGAGACGTGGATCTACTGGCAGCAGCGCACGGGCAACTCGCTGGCCAACGAGCTGTATCGCGAGGGCGATTACCTCAGCGCCCTCCGCCTCTACGACCAGCTCAGCACCCTGAGCAACTCGCCGGACTGGCAGCTGCCCGTCTGGTATCAGACCGCGCTTGTTTACGAGCGCCTCCAGCAAACCGGCAAATCAATCGCCGTCTATGACCGCATCCTGAACCGCCAGAAGGAAATGGGCACCAACGCCGTCTCTCCCAATCTCGCCGTGGTCTTCGACATGTCCCGCTGGCGCAAAGAACACCTCGGCTATCAGGGGCAGTCCGAAACCAATCTCATGGCGTTGCGGGTTGATCTGGCCAACACCAACGCCCCCTCCCGCAAGCCATGACCGACATCAATGCCGTGCAGCAGGACTTGCGCGCTCATTTGCGAATTGCCGGGGAGCTGCTGGCCTTGGCCGACCAGGAGGCGGGTGCCCTGCGCGACGACCCCGCTGCCGGTGGCGCGTTCAACGTCTGTCAGGAACGAAAGAAACTGCTGCCGGAACTGGAAGCCTCGCTCGAACGCCTGCGCCAGCACCGTGCCGAATGGCAGAAACTCAGCCCGGCGGAACGCGCGGCCCTTCCCGAAGTCGCCTCGCTGCTGACACAGAACCAGGAGTTGATCATGAAAGTGCTCAACCGCGACCGGGAGAACGAGCAACAGCTCCTGCGACGCGGACTGGTGCCGGCGCGACACCATCCGCCCGCCGCCCGCCAGCGCCCGCATTTTGTCGCAGACCTGTATCGGCGGCACGTCCAGTCCACGGACGAACCCCCTGCTTAGGCACCCGCGTGAAGGGCGCTCCGCTTTACACCTGCGACTCCTTCTGCGAAACTCCGCGCCACATGACTCGTTCAACGCACAGCAGACCTTCCGGCCCGTGCTCGGCAGCTTCGTGATCCAGCACAATGCCCATTGAGAAGATCATCGTGCTCGAGGACGACCTCATCGTCCGCAAAAGCCTCGAACAGCAGCTGCGCCGCCGCCGCTTTGATGTCGCCGCGGTGGACACAATCGCCGCCGCGCAGGAATACCTGGCCAAGGACAATTTCGACCTGATGTTTGTGGACGTGCGCCTGCCGGACGGCGAGGGCACGGACTTGCTGCGCGACCTGCAATCGCGGCCTCAAAAGCCCCTCGTGGTGATGATGACAGGGTTTGCATCGGTGGAGTCCGCCGTCACCTGCATGAGGGACGGCGCGTTCGACTACATCATCAAGCCCTTCTCCTCCGACCAGATAGACGTCACGCTGCGCAAGGCCGAGGAGTTCACGCACCTGGTCAAGGTGAACCAGTTTTTCAGCCGCGAACCCACCGAGGAGACGGGCATGGAACTGCTGGGACGGAGCCCGGCCATGGATCACTTGCGCGCCTTGATCCGAAAAGTCGCCCGCACCCAGGCCACCGTGCTGGTGCAGGGCGAAAGCGGCACCGGCAAGGAGCTGGTTTCCCGTGCCATCCACATGGCCAGCCAGCGCGCCAACGCCCCGTTCATCAAGGTCAACTGCGCCGCCATCCCCGAAAACCTCATCGAGAGCGAATTCTTCGGCCACGAAAAGGGCGCCTTCACCGGTGCGCTCAACAAGCGCGAAGGCCGCTTCGAACTGGCCCATGGAGGCACCATCCTGCTCGATGAAATCAGCGAGATTTCCCCGCAGGTGCAGGCCAAGCTCCTGCGCGTCCTTCAGGAACGCGAGCTGGAACGGGTGGGCGGCAACCGCACCATCCAGGTGGACGTGCGCGTCATCGCGACCACCAACCGCAACCTAGAGGAAAGCGTCGCGCGGAAGGAGTTCCGGCAGGATTTGTTCTTCCGTCTGAACGTCGTGCCCATGGCGGTCCCGCCGCTGCGCGACCGGCGTGAAGATGTCCCGTATCTGGCCGAACAGTTCCTCCAGCGCTTCGCCCGCAAGCATGGCAGCAACGTCGCCGGCCTTTCCTCCGCCTGCCATGCCGCTTTGCTGGCGCACGACTGGCCGGGCAACGTCCGCGAGTTGCAGAACGTCATCGAACGCGCCGTCATCCTGTGTCCGGACGGCGAGGAACTTCGCCCCGAGCATCTGGGTTTGATCTCACCCTCCGGCAGCCCCGCAGCGCAAAATCCCGCCGCACCGGCAGCCTCATTTCAAGTCCACGTCCCGTCAGCAGCCCCGGCCCCCATCCCCGCCGCCGCTCCCGACAATGGCGAGCCCCCCACTCTTGCGGAGGTCGAAAAACGTCACATCCTCCGGGTTTTGGAATCCTGCGGCGGAAACCGCACGCACGCGGCCCGGAAGCTGGAGATCAGCATCCGCACGCTGCGGAACAAGCTCAACGAATATGGTGTCTCACGCGGCGAAGATGCCGAGGAAGACACGGCCGCTGGCAGCGGCAACCAACCCGCCACCTGACACCGAAGTGAGAGGCTGGACGGTCCCGACAAGGCCCAGGAGTAGAGATCGAGTGCGCGACCGTTTCCCTGCACTTTGCTGCCTGAGCCGGAACGATGCAGTAGAAGGGCGAGGGGCGCGGCGTTCACGCCGCAGGAACGTCCGGCTGCCTGTGTGTTCGCGTCTCTGCCGGCGTTTGCGGAGGATTGCACCGTTTGGTTCGTCCCCGCTGTCGGCCCGGGAATCCGTCTATCTCCTTTGGCTTCCACGCTTCTGCGGCATGAATGCCGCGCTCCCGTCGTTTTGACTGCATCGTCCCGGCTGAGTTCTTCCTCGCGGATCTTCCACGGGCTTAAGGGTGAGTCGGGTTTCACGACGCGCCCGGCACGATCACCCCGCTTCCGCTCCCTGATCATCCTTGCCTAGCCCCTCGGGAGAGACGGCAAAATAATTCCTCCTCCTCTTGGCGCGGCTTCGTAGATTCTCAAGGTTCCCGCAGTTTTTCCTCGCTGGCATGTCTGCTGCTGAACGCCACCAATAATGTCAGCGCATGATTGATGCCCTGTTCAACCAAACCGGTTACCAAGCCACCAAGCGGCTGCTGGATGCAACCGTCCTGAGGCAGGAGGCAATCGCCGCCAACCTGGCAAACGTCGAAACACCCGGCTACAAGAGGGTGGACGTGGCCTCGGACTTCACCACCGCCTTGAAGCAGGCGGTTTCATCAGGGGATGCGGGCCAAATCTCGAGTCTTCGCCCTCAGATCACGACGGATCAGACGGCCGTGGCGGCCAACCGGGACGGAAACACGGTCCAGATGGAAAGCGAACTGCTGGCGATGAATCAAAACTCCCTCGCCCACGCGGTGGAAACCCAGCTCATCACCGGACACATGCTCAAACTGCGCCTGGCCATCACGGGGCGGCCCCAATGACACCCTGACCCATGATCCCCCTCCTCTCTGGAATCAACAGCACATCCGCCGCGCTCCAGGCCGAGCGCGTCCGCATGGATGTCGTGTCCCAGAACATCGCCAACGCCAACACCAGCCGCGCGGCGGACGGCAAGCCCTACCGCCGCCAGCAGGTCGTTTTCGAGAGCGAGCTCAACCGCGCGATGACCTCCGGCCCTTCCGCGGCGGCGCAGAGCGTGAAGGTCGCCCGGATCGAAACGGACAATCGTCCGGCCAAACTCATTTACGAGCCCGGGCACCCCGACGCCAACGCCCAGGGCATGGTGGCCATCCCGGACATCAACATTCACGAGGAGATGGTTGACCTGATCGCCTCCTCGCGCGCGTTCGAGGCAAATCTCGCGGTGATCAAAAACGCCCGCACCATGGCCCTGCAAACCCTGGCCATCGGCAAACGCTGACCTGCGCAGCCCTCCATGCTCCCCATCTCCGCACTCAACTCCTCCGTCACCAGCGGAGCCCTGGCCAAGCTCAGTGCGGCCACGGGTGTGGAACTGCCGACGCGCGTCATCTCTCCTAAGGAGATGGAAGGGCTGCCCGCCGCCGCCAGGGCGATCCCCAACGTGACCGCCTCCGTCCCCAGCGGCAGCCAGTCGTTTGAACGTTCCCTGGGTGACCTGGTTTCCGCCGTTTCCGGCAAGCAATCCGCCTCCGCCGAGGCCGTGCATGGACTGCTGGCCGGCGAAGGCGTCTCCCTTCACCAGGCCATGATCGCGATGGAAGAGGCCAACGTCTCGTTCCAGCTCATGGTGGAAGTGCGCAACAAGCTGCTGGAGTCGTATCAGGAGCTGATGCGGATGCAGATCTAGCCAGGCAAAAACCACCCGATGAACAACAGCATTGCCAACTTGGTCCAGCAACTGGCCGGCATCTGGAAACAGCTTGGCCTCAACCAGCGCGTCAGCATCGTCCTCACCACGCTGGCCGTCACGGCGGGCACGGCCGTGCTGATTTTCTGGTCCAGCCGGCCGGACTTCGCCCTCCTCTACGGGAAGCTCGACGAGGCCGAGGCGGCCAAAGTCATCGGTGCGCTGGACGAGGCGAAAATCCCCTACAACATCAACCGCGGGAGCGGAAGCATCTCCGTCCCGTCGGACAAGGTGCATCTGATGCGCATGCAGCTCGCCGCAAAGGGCATCCCCCGGGGCGAAGGCGTCGGCTTTGAAATCTTCGACAAGCCCAACTTCGGCATCTCGGATTTTGTGCAGCGCGCCAATTACGTCCGGGCCGTCCAGGGCGAACTGGCCCGGACCATCTCCCAGGTGGACAGCATTGAATCCGCCCGCGTCATGGTCGTTCTCCCCGAAAACCGCCTGCTCACCGACTCGCAGCGCAAACCCACCGCCTCCGTCTTCGTGCGCGTGCGCGCCCAGGCCACCCTCCCGCAGCAGACCGTGAACGCCATCCGCTTCCTCGTCGCCAACGCCGTGGAAGGTCTCAATGCGCAAAACGTCTCCGTGGTGGACAACCTGGGCAACGTCCTCTCCGAACACAACGAGCCGGATTCCGTCGCCGGGCTCTCCGCCACCCAGCTCTCCGCGCGCAAGAGTTTCGAGCAATACATCGCCCGCAAGGCCGAAACCATGCTCGACGCCGTGCTCGGCCCCGGCCAGGCCGTCGTGCG
>JBAYGL010000060.1:0-15975 GCA_041666725.1 Limisphaerales bacterium | reverse complement strand
GTTTTGCAGGCGCTCGCGCCGCTGCCGTTCGAGGTAGGCCACATCCGCCTCGTCATCCCGGCCCATCTGGCGCAGCACTTTTTCCAGCCGCGTCAGGACCTGCCGGTTGGCGTCGGTAAAACCTTCCAGCAGCGCGTCCACGTTGCCCTCGAAGTGTTCGTAGGTCGCCCCGCGCAGCTCGATGGGGCCGTCCGTCCACCTGTCATTGCTCGTGAGACGCAACGTCCGGAAGGACGACTCGCTGAGGTTGAGCGGCCCCTCGAAACGCGTGCGGCTGAAATCAGCGCCCTGCGGAAACGCCGCCCCGGTGAGGCTCGCGCCCTTGCGAAACCGCACGCCGTCGAAGGAGATCGGCACATCCCACTTTGTCGCGTCGAACGTCGCTGACTTGTGGAAGGTGACGCTGGAGAACTGCACGCGTTCAGCCGCCTGCATGTTGCGGAAGTCCGCCCGGCCGCGGAACTCGGCCGCCTGCACCGCGCCGGTCGCTCCGGGCCGCCAGCTCAGGATCAGGCCGCGCTGCAGGATCGCGCCGCGAAACAACGCGTCCCCGCCGAAGCGCGCCGCCGCGAGGTCGAGCTGTCCGCCGATGTGCGTGGCGATGAAATCCGCCGTCTGCCGGAACTGCGTGGGCGAGTTGGTGCCGATGGGACCGAAGATCGCGTGGCGCTGCACGTTCATCGTGTTGAAAAGCGCGTCCCCTTCGAAGATCACGCCTGAAAACTGCACCGGGCCGACCGCTTCCGTGGCGATGAAGTCCAGCGGCCCCGCGAACCGCGCGCCGGTGAAGTTCAGCGTCTTCCCGGCCTTGATGGAGTTGAACTGCGCCGTCTGCTCGCGGCTCAGGAACGCGGCGTCGGTGAACGTGGCCGCCGAGTTGAACTGCGCCCGCACGAAATTCGCATCGCCGTGAAACGCCACCCCGTCGAACGCCGTTTCGCCGCCAAACACCGCCGCCGCAAACGTCACCGGCCGGTTCGTCGCCGTGAACTTGACGCCCTCGAAGAACGCGTCGGAGGCGAACTGCACGCCGCTGAAGATCGTCGCGTCGGCGAAGGTCGCGGCGGGCACCTTTGCCGCGCGCAGCTCGGCGAAGGAAACGGAGCGGTCGAATCTGGCGTAGGTGAAGAGCGCCTCCGCCGCGAAGGCCGCGCCGTTGAACGCCGCCTCGCCGCCGAAGCGCATGTTGCGGAAGTCGGCGCTGCCGTTGAACTGGACCGCGGCAAACCCCGCCCGCCCGCCGATCTCACTGTCCTGAAAGCTGGCCGCCGGCCCGTCCTCGGTGCCCTGAAAACGGACGTTTTCGAAGTCCGCCAGCGCGCTGAACTTCGCCTGCGAGAAAAGCGCGCCCCCGTTGAACTTCGCCTGTCCGAACTGTGCGTGGTCCTTGAAGGCGCAGCCGTCGAAACTCACCGGTGCCGGCCGGAGAAACTGCGTCTGTGCAAAATCCGCCTCGCCCCCGAACCGGGCACTGGAGAAATCCGTCCGTCCAACGAACCTCGCGGCCGGCAGGGCGCCCGGGCCCTCGCCTTCCGGTCCGAAACCGACACTGCCGAGAAACACGGCGTTGACGAAGGTGCTTGCGCCCCGAAACTCCGTGCCCCGGAAAGTTGCGGCGCGTTCACAGCGCACGTCCTTGAACACGGTCTGGCTGTTCGTTCCGCCGAAACGAACGCGGTTGAAATCCACCGCACCTGCAAACCGCGCGGACTCGAAGGTGATGTTCCCAGCGACCGACGCAGCAGGCTGGCCGGGGGCGGGACCGAAGCCGGATGTTTTCAGGAAGGAGGCCCGGTTGAATTTCGTCTCCCGTCCGAGGAAGGCGGCCCCCTGGGCAAGGAAGACATCCTCCGCCGTCGCATCCGTAAAATGGGCGTTGCCGCTGAACGCGGTGCCCAGCAGCAGGGCTGCCCGACGGGAAATGGTTCCGGTGAAGTCAGCTTCCCCGGTGAACTGGCTGTCGCTGAAATCGAAGCCCTGCTCAAAGACGGCAAAGGAGCAGCTGGCCGGAGCCTGGAGCACGCACTGGTGCAGCCGGAAACGGTTTGTCACGGCGGCGTGCCGCATGTCCAGCGGCTCGGTGATGATCGCGTGACTGACATTGACCGCCGTGCCCTTGCGCGCCGCATCCGCAAGCCAGGCTGCGGGAATCGAGCGTTCCGCATCGGGCTGGCCGGGTGCAAACGTGACGGCCTCACCCGCGATCAAGCGCCTGTGGAGTTCATCCGTTGCTCCGGCACCATGGGCAGGCCCGGCCAGAAGCCAGACCAGGCTGACGACCCGCCAGAGCAGAGCGAGTCTCCCCGGCGGAGCCGGTTTTGAACGGAGAGAACTGTCGCGCTCGATGATCATTTTCTGGACGCGCCGACTATGCACGGCGGAGTCCGTCCGGGCGAGTGCGAATCGTGCGCGGGACGTTGTCAGACATGGCGCAGGCCGGGACTCACAAAAAGCCGGTGGAGGGTGCAGGGTAAATTGACAGGCGCGCTCCGGATCAATAGTGTCCGGCCCATCGCCCGAGATTGCATGAGCGCCATATCCGCATCGACACCCCCCGTCCGCAAAGGGGCGGTCGTCTTCATCGTGGATGACAACGAGCTGCTCGGCGAAATCACCTGCCAGCTCATTGCCTCCGCCGGCTTTGAGACAAGCTTGTTTCATCAGGGGCTGCCCGCCCTCGCCGCCGCGCATGCCGCCGCTTCACCGCCGGTCGTGCTTGTGACCGACTTCGACATCGGCGACATCAACGGACTCGACCTCATCAACCAGATCCGGGCCAGATTTCCCCTGCTCAAGACGCTCCTCGTCAGCGGCACCGCGAAGCCGGAGACGCTGGCGCGGCATCCGGTCAAGCCCGACCACTTCCTCTCCAAGCCCTTCCGCGCCGACGCACTCATCGGCGTGGTGAGCCGGCTTGCGGCCGAGGCTCAGGCCGCGGTTTGACACC
The DNA here is from genome assembly GCA_041666725.1 of Limisphaerales bacterium. GTDB lineage: Bacteria > Verrucomicrobiota > Verrucomicrobiia > Limisphaerales > SXTU01 > SXTU01. The sequence continues at coordinate 13,028 of JBAYGL010000060.1, read as the reverse complement.
TTCGACCCCTGCCTTCTGCCGCCGCGCTGCGGCTCGCTTGGTTTCTCGACTTCCCCACGGCTCACGCCGTGGGTTACTGTCTCTCGCAACTCTGTTGCTACGGACCCATGTTCGAACTCATCGCACCTTATTCCCCCGCTGGTGATCAACCGCAGGCCATCGAGAAGCTGGTCGCGGGCATCCAGGCCGGCGCGAAGCATCAAGTCCTCCTCGGTGTCACCGGCTCGGGCAAGACCTACACCATCGCGAACGTCATCCAGCAGATTCAGCGGCCCACGCTGGTCATCTCGCACAACAAAACCCTCGCCGCCCAGCTCTACGCCGAGTTCAAGTCCTTCTTCCCCAAGAACGCCGTCGAATACTTCGTCAGCTACTTCGATTACTACCAGCCCGAGGCCTACATTCCACGCAGCGACACGTTCATCGAGAAGGACTCCAGCCGGAACGATGAGATCGAGCGCCTCCGCCTTTCGACGATGAGTTCGCTCTTCGCGCGACGCGACGTCATCGTGGTCGCCAGCGTCTCGTGCATCTACGGCATCGGCAGCAAGGAGGATTACGAAGCGATGGTCATCCCGCTGCGCGTGGGCATGGCGTTCACGCGCGAGCAACTCCTCTCGCGGCTCGTGGACATCCAATACACCCGGAACGACATCGCCTTCGAGCGCGCGCAGTTCCGCGTGCGCGGCGACACGCTCGAACTCCGCCCCGGCTACACCGAGGACGGCCTGCGCATCGAGTTTTTCGGCGACGAGATTGACCGCATCACGCGCTTCGAGCCGCTCACGGGCGAAGTGCTGGAGCAGCTCCAAGCCGTCGTCATTTATCCCGGCAAGCAGTTCGTCACCACGAACGAAAAGCTCAAGCGCGCCATCCTCACCATCCGCGAGGAACTCGGCGACCGCATCGCGTGGTTCGAGAAGCACGGCAAGCTCCTCGAAGCCCAGCGCATCAAGATGCGCACCGAATACGACCTCGAAATGCTGGAGGAGATGGGCGTCTGCTCCGGCATCGAGAACTATTCGCGCCATATCGCGCAGCGCCCGCCCGGCTCCCGGCCCACGACACTGATTGACTTCATGCCCGACGACTTTCTGCTCGTGATGGACGAGTCGCACGTCAGCGTGCCGCAGATCGGCGGGATGTATGCCGGCGACCGCTCGCGCAAGGAAGTGCTCGTCGAACACGGCTTCCGCCTGCCCAGTGCTCTCGACAATCGCCCACTCGACTGGCTGGAGTTCCAGTCGCTCCAAAAGCAAACCATCTACGTCAGCGCCACGCCCGCGCCGCGCGAGATGGAATGGGCGAAGGCCAGTGCGCGCTCCCTCCGGGTGGGGCGAGACTCCGTCGAGCCCCATATCGAGCGCAGCGAGGCGAGCGCAGCGAGCATCTCGGGCGAAGTCACCGCCACCCAAGAACCTCGCTCTGCTCGCGCCTCCTCCGTCGGCAATCAGGGTTCGACGGAGTCTCACCCTACCAGGGCAAACGACGGCGTCGTCGAACTCGTCGTTCGACCCACCGGCCTCATTGACCCGACCATCACGCTCAAGCCGCTCAAGGGCCAGATCGACGACCTCATCGAGGAATGCCGCAAGCGCGTCGAGAAGAAGGAGCGCGTCCTTGTTACGACGCTCACCAAGCGCACCGCCGAGGAGCTCACCGATTACCTCCGCGACATCGGCATCAACGTGCGTTACCTCCACAGCGAGGTGGACGCGCTCGAACGCGTCGAGATCATCCGTGGCCTGCGCAAGGGCCAGTTCGACGTGCTCGTCGGCATCAACCTTCTCCGTGAGGGCCTCGACCTGCCGGAAGTTTCCCTCGTCGCCATCCTCGACGCGGACAAGGAAGGTTTCCTCCGCAGTGAGACGAGCCTCATCCAGACTGCCGGCCGCGCCGCGCGCCATCTCAACGGCGAAGTCATCCTCTACGCCGACGTGAAGACGCAGAGCATCCAGCGCTTCCTTGCCGTCTGCGAATACCGCCGGAAGAAGCAAGTCGCCTACAACACCGCGCACGGCATCACGCCGCGCAGCGTCACGCGGGTGATGGAGGAAAGCCTGTCGTCACAGAAAGAGCTGCGCGACGTCGCCACCGGGATGCTGAACGAGGCCGCCGGCGACTTCGACGTGACCGAGACCATCCTCGAACTGGAGGGGCAGATGATCGAGGCGTCGAACAACCTGGAGTTCGAGAAGGCCGCGCTCTACCGCGACCAGATCAACGAGCTGAAGCGCATGGTCAGCGGCGAAGCCCCGACCCGCCAGATGACCTACGGCAAGAAGCCCGCGAAATCCCGCAAGACCGGCAAGCCGACGTGGACGCCGCGCGTGTAGTCGCAACCTTCAGGTTGCGAATCATACCATTTCGGAATGGAAACCGGTGGAATCAGTGGCGGTCCACGACGCGCCTTGCCTCCCTCTCCCTTCATCGGATGAGGGGAGAGGGCCGGGGTGAGGGGTTGAATGCGCCGGCGTTGGTGGCCACACCCCTCATCCGGCCTGCGGCCACCTTCTCCCCTCCTCCGAGGAAGGGAGAAGGCACGCGGCGTGGGGTGCGGTTCGCATTCCACCGGCTTGCACTGGGAATTGGTATCAGAACCTGTAGCGGCGCTCTGCGAGCGCCGAGTTGTGCAACCGGCGGTCACAGACGCCGCTACAGCGCGAAGCGCAGGCTGAAGCCTGCGACTACGAAGGGCGGACCGAGAGCAGGTTCCTCAGCACGTTGAACGTCGTCTCCGGCGAGAGATGCGTGAGGCCGTCGGAGTTGCGCAGGACGCGGAAAGCCGGGCTGCGCGGATGCCAGACGGCCTCGTTCGTGTCGGCCCAGAGCGCGAGACCGGTGAGGCCGACCGCCGCGGCGAGGTGGGTGATGCCGGAGTCGTGGCCCACGAAGCCGAGGCAGGGCTGGAGGGCCTTGGCGACTTCGGTCAGCGGCTGGTTCTGCAACACGCGGCAACGGCCGGACGGCAGCGGCTGGGCGAGTGCGGTGACGCGGCTGCCCTCGGCTTCACCGCCCACGAGCAGGACATTCCAATCCGTGCCGGACATGACGTGGGCGAGGAACTTGGCCCAGTGCGGCAGCGGCCAGTTCTTCTTCTCGCTGCCACTGCCGGGATGGACGGCAAGCGTCGGCGCGAGGGGCTGCGTGCGTTCGGTGAAGCTCAGGCGCGGCACGGGCGGAGGATCGAAGATGGCGAGCCGTTCGAGTGGCCGGAGGAAAACGTCGGTGGCGTGGATGGGCTGGGTTTCGTCGGGGCGGTGGGGACCGGGGATGAACTGCGCCTTGGTGCAGGCCTTGACGTTCTCCGCGAAGAAACCGTCCGGATCGTAGAGATAGGAGACGATGAGATGAAAGCCGGCGAAGTAATGACCGGTCGCGTCGTCGAGGTCGCCCATGTCGGCGAAGAAACCGGCAAGTGCGCGGGCTTCAATGGGCCGCACGGCATCGGCGAGGCCGCCATGCAAGGCAATCGAGGCAATGTGCGGGTAGCCGAGGACTTCGAGGTGCGTGTCAGGGAACTGCCGACGGAGCGCCGCGAGCACCGGCAGCGTCAGGACGAAGTCGCCGATGGCTCCGCCTCGGATGACGAGGATTTTGCCCTTGAGCTTGGCGTTCACTGATGAGGCACCATTGTTAGCTTCTCCCAATGACCATCTCGCTTCCATTCAAGCCCGACAGACTCGCCTGGACGTTCGACAAGCCTCACGTCAGAATTGAGCAGCGCGGAGAGAAAGTGGCCTACGTCTGCGGTCATCTGTGAACGGAGGCCATCAGCGGTTTCGCCGTCTGTCTCGTAGTAATCGACCCAATCACTCCAGACTTCGTCGAGTGCGTTGCCGGTCTTAACGGTAACAAACCACTCCAAGGCCTCGCGAGGCACCATGATCTCAAACTGAAGGTCGTTCTGCTTTTGGACGGAAATTTCCCAAGCGTGTTCCGCTTCGTTGATTTGTATCCCCGGAAGTTTTGCTGCCTTGGCGATGACAGTTTTCATCCTGCCTCCGTTCGCGCCGATCTATTTGAACACCGTCGCTCCCAGCACCGCCACCAGCACGCCGAGCGCGAGGCGGAGGGCACAACCGACTTTTATACGCGCATCGGTGGCGGTCATCCACGCGATGAAGTCCCGGCAGCGCCACGGTGCGACGGTGAACCAGATGCCCGCGACGATCCAGACGTAGGCCACCACGCCCAGCACCCAGCGCCAGTGCGAGTCGTGCCAGCGCTGCGTGTCGAGCACAAGCTTGGCCAGCAGCATCAGCACCAGTGCCAGACCGCGCACGGCGAGGAAATCTTTCAGGTAAAGGCACGCGCCCAGCCCCAGCAGGCCGAAGCCGGCATACATGAACGGCTTGAAGGCGGCGAAGTCGGCGATGTTCTCCTGCTTCAGGTGCCAGAGAAACCACACGGTGGCGATGGTCATCAGCACATAGCCGATGCCGGTGTGGCGCGGGAACTTGCGCATCGCGTCGCGGAACGCGCCGGGATTCGTCAGGCCGTGGAGCTGCGGCCCGGCGACGCCGAGTCCGAGGACAATGCAAAGGGTGGAGAGGGTCATGGGAAACCACTAATGAACACCAATGGACACGAATTCAGGGTTGGCGGAAGCAGCACCTTTCGACTCGGGTGAGGCCGGCAGGGTGTTGGGCGACTGGAAACGATGGAACGATTCGTGTTCCTTCGTGTCCATTCGTGGTTCTTCCAAGTTCACAATGGCCGGGTCGCCGTAGAGCGTGAAAGGCGCGGCGTGGACGATCTTCACGTCCATCACCTGGCCGATGTGCCGTTCGCTGCCTTCAAAGACGACGATCCTGTTCGAGCGCGTGCGGCCTTCGAGGCGGGCGGAGTTCTTGCGGCTCGGCCCCTCGACGAGGATTTGCAGCACGCGGCCTTCACACGCCTTGTTCTTGCGCTCGGCGATTTCGTTGATGACGGCGAGGAGCTGCGCGTGCCGGGATTCGATGACTTCTTCGGGCAGCTGGTCTGGCATCGCGGCGGCCGGAGTGTCGCGGCGGGGCGAGTATTTGAAGACAAAGGCGTTGTCGAACTCGACTTCGCGTGCGAGCGACAGCGTCTCGGCAAAGTCCGCGTCGGTCTCGCCGGGGAAGCCGACGATGATGTCGGTGGTGATGCCCATCTCAGGATGGACCGCGCGGAGCTGGCGGATGATTTCGAGGAAGCGGGCGCGGGTGTAGCCGCGGTGCATGAGCTTGAGCACGCGGTCGCTGCCGGACTGGACGGGCAGGTGCGCGCTCTCGACGAGCTTGGGCAGGCGCGCGTAGGCGGCGACAAGGTCGTCGCCGTAGCCCTTGGGATGCGGCGAAGTGAAACGGATGCGCTCGATGCCCTCGATGGCGTGGACGGCCTCGATGAGCTGGACGAAGGGGGAGGTGTTCTGGGTAGGGCGAGACTCCGTCGAGCCGTCGAAACCGCGCAGCGGTGCGAGCGAAGCGAGATTCGCCGTTGTTCCGTTGCTCTCCAGGACGCTCGCTGCGCTCGCCTCGCTGCGCTCGAAACGGGGCTCGACGGAGTCTCGCCCTACCAGTGCGGCGGGCATCGCTCCCCCCCGCTTTCCGTAGCTGGTGACGATCTGGCCGAGCAACGTGATCTCCTTCACGCCGCGCGCGGCGAGTTCGCGGCATTCGGCGACGATGTCGGGAATGGTGCGGCTGCGCTCGATGCCGCGCGTGTAGGGGACGATGCAGAAGGTGCAGTATTGGTTGCAGCCCTGCATGATGCTGACGAACGCTGTGACGGCCTTCGCCTTCGTGGTGCCGTTGAGCAGATGTTCCTTGATCGCCGCCTCGCTGCCGTGTTCCTCCCCGGTGTCCACGACCTTGTCGCGCCGGCCCGCCAGCAGGTCATCCACGTAGCCGGCCACGCGGTGGAACTTTTGCGTGCCGATGACGAGGTCCACGTCCGGAAGCCGGTCAATGAGATCCTTCCCGCGGCTCTGGGCCATGCAGCCGAGAAAGCCGAGCACCACGCCGGGGCGCTGCTTGCGAAACTGCCCGATGAGATTCTCCATCTTGCCGACGGCCTTCTGCTCGGCGTTGTCGCGCACGCTGCACGTGTTGAGCAGCACGACGTCCGCGACATCCGCAGACGGGGCGAGGGAATAGCCCTTGGCGACGAGCTGGGCTGCGACAGACTCGCTGTCGCGCTCATTCATCTGGCAACCGTAGGTCTTGAGAAAGACGCTGGGCATGAAAAGCAAAACGGGGCGCAGCTTAGGCACGGCGCGCCGGGCGGGGAAGTGGAATGTGCTCCCTGTCAGGCCGGTTCCTAGGGCGCGCCGACGGAGACCGGGCGCGGGGCGACCAGCGCGCGGAGCCGGGGCACGTCGAATTGCTCCAGCAGGCCGAAACAGAAAAGCTCCGGCTGGCGGTCCACACCGATGTTCTGGGTGATGATTTCCTTGAGGCTGCTGAGCGGCTGACGTAGTTCGAGGCTGCCGATTGCCTTTTCCTCCAGTGCCGCAGCCACGGTGGCGAACACGCTCGCGCGCGGTCCGACGCTCACCAGCTTCACCGCACCGAGTCTGCGCTCGGTGGACAGCCAGCGCGCCACGGCGCCCAACTGGCTGGCCTGCAAGCCCAGCGGGCGCTCACCCACGGTCGCCACAAGCAACGCGAAGAGGAAATCACGCTGCGCGATGCGGGATTCGCCGAAGTAAAACGGGTCCACGGCGACGACGCGCCTGCCCCCGGCGAGCAGTTGATCCACTTCCGCCGCGAGCCCCTTGCGGCCCGCGTCGCCCACGAGCAGGACGGTTTCGCGCGGCGAGCCCTTGACCAGTTCGACGGCCGGCACGGTCCACGCGTCGCCCATCTTCAATCGCCAGCGGGTCGCAGTGATGCCGTTGGTGCTCTCGGTGCCTGCGGCTTCGGCGCTCACCGTGTAGTGCTTGGCGTGGACGACGCCGCCGAGCAGGCCGCGCTGGGTCTCCCGCCACCGGGAGAGTGCGCCGGCTGAAAGCGGTGTGGCCGGGCCGCGCGGCAGCGACTGCGCCAGGCGGGCCGCGAGCTGGTTGAAGTCGAGGTTGTCCGTCGGGAGCGGCACGTTGAGTTCCTCCGTCTTTTTCACCTCGGCGTCAGCGGGGGCTTCCTTTGCGTCAAAGCCGGTGTCGCCGGGAAAGAACGTGTCGCCCAGCATCCGGTAGAAAACCTCGCGATTCTCCTGCTCGAAGTTATGCGTTCCGGGAACGTGGTTGTTGTGCCAGCGAAGCTTGTGGTCCGCCTTGAACAGGTTGAAGACCGGCTGCGCGGCGTCGAGGAGCGGCTGGAGCGCGTGGTCGGTGGCGAAGCAGCAGTTGTCCTTCGCGTTGAAGGTGAGCAGCGCACCGCGTGGAGCGAGCATGGCGGTGAGGTGCGCGTAATCAGCCACGGTGGCGAGGTCGCAGGGCGTCTGCTCGGAGTCGCCAAGGTCTGAGAAGTTCCGGGCGCGAGTGCGGAAACTGGAGTAGCCGGCGACGGGGTTCGCGAGCGTCACGCGGGTGTCCAGCGAGCTGATGAAGATGGTCTGCCAGCCGCCGCCGGAAAGACCGCTCACGGCCACGCGCCGGAGATCGGCCTCGGGCAGCGCGAGCAGGATGTCCAGCCCGCGCGACATGGCGAGATGGAAGGGTGCGATGCCGCTGGAGCCGCAGAGGTCGAGCTGGTTCATCGCGTAGTGGCTGAAGCCCGCGGTGTTGAGTTGGCCCATGCCGAGCCACTCCGGATTGAGCGAGATGACGCCGCGCCTGGCGAGGTTGATGCAGCGGATCTGCTTGTAGGGCGCGGCCTTGCCGTCCTTTCTGTCGTGACCGTTGACGGCGAGATGGACGGGCACCTTGCCGGAGAGTTTCTCCGGGACATACAGCAGCGCGGGAATCCACAGGCCGGGCAGGGCTTCGTAGCGCAGCTTGCGGATCGTGTAGCCCGGGCCGCCGGGAATCGTGTCCAGCCATTCAACCTTTGCCTTCGCGTCGCGCCACAGCCGGGCCTCGCCCCGGAACACGACGCTGTCCAGCACTTCGCGACGCATGCGCGCGGCCTCCTTTTCCCATTCGGCCGACGTTTTCGCCAACGGCATCAGCGGCACACGGTCCTCGGTGTAGGCCTGCACCTCGGCCAGGGCGAGGTTTGGGCCGATGATTTCGCGGGCGAGGATCGGGGCAAGGAGATTGGTCTGCGCGGATGCGGCGAGAAGGCTCGCAGCGAAGGCGAGCGGGGCGAGGATCAAGGACCGGTTCATGGGATGATCATGCGATGATGCGGAGTGGACGGCAACTGTCACGGAGCGCCGGTCTCCGACCCGGCGTGAACCGTCCTTCGTTGAACACGCCGGGTCGGAGACCGGCACCCCGTCAGCCGCCGGCGACGATGCGGACGATTTCCAAACGGTCGCCCGCACGAAGCGTGCGCCGGGAAAACTCCGACGGGGACACCGCCTCGCCGTTGTGTTCGACGACCACGCTGCGCGGGAGCAGCTTCTGCGCGGCGAGAAACTCATCAAGCGTGCAGGGCAGGGCGGTGGTGACTTCCAGCCCGTTGGCGATGACGCGCGGCGAATCCATGGAACTCACTTTGCGCCAAGTCGGAGGGTCTGCTTCTCCCCGTCCACGCTGACGGTGACGGTGTTCTCATGGGTCGCTTCCAGGCGGACGAGCTGGCGTTTGCCGTTGATCAGCATGGAAAGTTCGCTGCCCGGCACGAACCTCTCGCCGTTGATGACGGCGACGGTGCGTTTCGCCGTCCGCAGGAGCGAGCGCAACTCCAGCTTCGTGGCCGGCGGCGGCGGCGGGCGCAGTTCACCAAGCGGCTCCGGGGCGGCGGTCGGGGCGACGCTGCTGGCCATCCCGGTCGCCGCAGGCAGCGCCGCGTCCGTGCCGTTGCGCACCCAGGCCACGACGCCGGGCAGGCCCTCGCGGCCTTCGAACTCGATGGCGTTGAGAATGACGCCCTTCGTGTAAGGGTTTGTCTTGATGCGGGCCGTTTCGTTCGTGTCGCTGCGGCGCGCGGCGAGTTTGAAGGCGAGCAGCTCGCAAAGCGCCTCGCGCGTGTCGGGTTCGAGTTTGCGGCCGGCCGGCACGTTTTCGTTCAGCCAGAGGTGGGCGAACTCGTGCGCGCAGGTGGAGAGGGTCGTCGTGCGGAGCTGCCCGCTGATGAGGATGACGTTGTGCGCGAAGCCTCCGCCGCCGGGCCGGCTGGTGGAGAAGCCGAGGCGGTGCATCGAATTCGTCGTGTCGCCGCCAGCCTTGGAATTCCAGTAGTCCACGTCCACGAGCTGCACGGCCACTTCGGGGCTGCGGAGGACGAGCACCCCTTCGGAAAGCAGGTTCAGCTCACCCCGCGCCAGTGCGAAGAGCTTGCGCGCCTCGTCCTCGGTGACAACGACGTTGGGTGCGTCTGCACGACAAAACAGGCGTCCGTCGGTGGTCTTGGAGGCGGCGGTTTTCACGGGGAGGCCGCAAATCGAGCAACGCGTCTCCAGCCTGGCGCACTCGGCGCAGAGGTTGTTCGTCTGGTTGTGAACGAAGTATTTTCCGACGAGGGGCTTGTCGCAGACCACGCAGATGAGCGGGGCCGCAGGCGGAGTCGGGGTTTGGGCGACAGCTGGCAGCCAGGCGGAGAGAAACAGCGCGGCGATTAGAAGTGGGAGTTTCATGGTTACGCGCTCAACGCCGCATCCCAGTCCTTCCAGACCGGCTCGTAACCCAGGCGGCTGATGAGGGCGGCAATCTCCTCCGGCGAACGCTCGTCGGCAATTTCAAACTGACCCGTCGCGTTCGTCTCGCGACCCGCCGTTGCCGCCCACTCGCTCGCGCCGGACGCCAGCTCCACGATGCGTCCGCGCTCGGTGCGGTGGATGTTCTCGCGGCCCGCGCCCGTGTAACCGCCCGGCTCCGTGTGGCTGCCCGCGCTGGCCAGCGTGATGCCCAGAGGAAAAAGTCCGTCGCGCAGGCCGGCCGGCTCACGCGTCGAGAGCACAAGGCCGACATCCGGCAGCAACAGGCGAAACGCCGCAACGAGCTGCACCAGTTCGCGGTCAGTCATCGTCGTGAGCGGCTCGAACTCTCCAGCGCACGGACGCAGCCGCGGGAGCGAGATGGTGACTTGCGCTTTCCAGCAATGCCGCAGCAGGTGGAGTGCGTGCGCCGCCACGCTCAACGCCTCGCGCCGCCAGTCCGCCAGCCCGTAGAGCGCGCCGATGCCCAGCCGCCGGAAGCCCGCCGCGTAGGCCCGCTCCGCCGTCTCCAGTCGCCAGTCGAAGTTCCGCTTCGGCCCCGCCGTGTGCATCCGCTCATACACGGCGCGGTCATACGTCTCCTGATACACCACCAGCCCTTCCGCGCCCGCCAGCACGATGGGCCGGTAGTCCTCCGTCTCCATCGGCCCGACTTCGAGCGAAATGCTGGGCCACTCCCCGTGCAGTGCGCGGACGCAAGCAGCCATGTAATCACCGGAGACAAACTTGGGATGCTCGCCCGCGACGAGCAGCAGGTTGCGGAAACCCTGCTCGCGCAGCGACCGCGCCTCGCGCCGGACTTCCTCGACCGCCAGCGTCACGCGCAGGATCGGGTTGTCCCGCGAGAAGCCGCAGTAGGCGCAGTTGTTGATGCACTCGTTGGACAGGTAGAGCGGCGCGAAGAGGCGGATGACCTTGCCGAAACGTTGCTGTGTGAGGGCCTGCGACCGCCTGCACAACGGCTCCAGCAGTTGTCCGGCAGCAGGCGAAATCAGCCTGGCAAAATCCTCCAGCGACAACTCTGCCTTCCCCAGCGCGGCCTGCGCCTCCGCCGGTGAAGTTGTCCGGGCGGACTGCTCCAGCGCTTCCAGCGGCAGCGCGTTGAACTCGGCGACAAAACTCATTGGGAGACGGTAACAGAGGAGGGCTGCACGGCAAGGAATGGCGGCAGGCGGTGGAACTCTCGAAGCGCTTGGAGCACGTTGGCCAGATGGGCAGAGCCAGGGTCCTTGCGCACTTGCCTTGAGCCAGCCGCCGGAGTAGTTGTCTTCCATGCCAACCGCGATTCTCAAGGCCCACTACGACGGGAAGCACATCGTCCTCGACGAACCATTTGTGCTGGTTGCCAACGCCCCCCTCATGGTCACGGTCTTTGCTCCCGACACCGAGCGGGCCGAGTGGGCTGCCCTCGGTGCCCAGAGTCTGGCCCGCGCATACGGTGACGCCGAACCCGAATACACGGCGTCGGACCTCAAGCCTCAATGACCGAGGGCAATGTAGCATTGACGCTGCTGCCGCAGGCCGATGGACGCACCAAGCCTCGCCCGGCGATTCTCCTCAGGCGGCTCCCTCCGTTCGGCGATTGGCTCGTTTGTGGCGTCAGCACCCAGATACATCAGGAGGTCGCCGGCTTTGATGACATTATCGAGCCGTCGCATCCTGATTTTCGCAGCAGCGGCCTCAAGGCGGCCTCGCTCATTCGCCTTGGCTTTTTGACCGTCCTGCCGGCCGGGCAGTTTATCGGCGTTCTCGGCTCCATTTCGGACGAGCGTCACGCGGGGCTGCTCCAGAGGCTTTCGGCCTTTCTCTCGACCAAACGAAATGCCTGACTGTTGATCAGCGAGAGGTTGTCCGCAGTTTTTGGGAGTCTTGAGGCCGGGAGGGCGTTCACGGCGGAATGAGCGCGGTGGAAGTTATGGTCATGGAGGAAGGGCGGGAGGATAACGTGCCATCGATGGAAGCTGCCGGGATTGAGCCTCGTGTAGCTCACCCTGTCCAACGGCACCTTCGTTCCTCAATCCGGCGCTTGCCAGAAACAGTCCCGCCGCTACTCTCCGCGCCATGACATTTTACAAAGCAACGTTCGCCTGGCTGCTCATCGGTGCGTTTCTCGGCTGGGGTGTTTACATGACGGCCCATCCGACGAAGGCGTCGTTTGTGCCCCTGGCCATTGCGCTGGTGTGCGTGCTTGGCGCGATCGCCAAGTTTGGCTGTCTGCCGCCCAGCGACGAGCATCACTGATTTCCCGGCGGTCTGCCGGAACCAACAACGCGAAGGTGCAAGCCTTCGCGTTTTGCTTTTCATCCTAATTCCGGAGTTGGGATTTAACCCGGAGGCACAGCGCGGCGGAGCCGCAACCAAAGTGGATGGATATTCCCTCTCCGGGTCCTTGCGACTTTGCGTCAACTCCGGTTCCTGGATTCACTCTGCCGGCCAGGACGGCTTCACTTCGCCGCCTTGTCCAAAGCATCCAGCACGATGCCGGGCGTGAGCAGGGTGGGCAGGAGGATTGGCCCGGCCTTCGGGTCGCGGGGATAGACGAGGACCATCGGCACGCCGGCGCGGCCGAACTTTTTCAGCTCGCTCACGATGGCCGGGCTTTCGAGCGTGTTGTCGGCAAGGAGGGCGACGGCGTTCAAGGCACTGAGCTTCTGGCGCGTGGCGGTGATTTCGAGGCTGCTGTTGAGGTTGGCCTTGCAGGTGAAGCACCAGTCTGCCGTGAAGTCCACGAGCACGATGCGGCCTTCGGCGCGGGCCCTGGCGACGGCTTCGAGGTTCCACGGCTGCCAGTCAATGCCGTCCGGGCTGTGCTTCGTCACGCTGCCGGTTTCGGTCGGGCGCGCCGGATTTCGCCAGTGCAACTGGCCCTCCAGCGCGTAAGCGTAGGCGCCGCCGAGCAGTCCAAGGCTCAGGATCATCGCCAGCCCGCGCCGTTCGCCGCCGCGCTGCACGAACTCGCCCCAGATCCACGCCGCGAGCGAGAGGACGACGAGGAACAGGCCCAGCCAGAGAGCGCCGTCGCGGCCGAAGATTTTGGTGGCCACCCAGAGAAGCCAGATGGCGGTGGCAAGCATGGGGAAGCCCATCGCGTGCTTGAAGTGAACCATCCAGTCGCCGGGTTTGGGAAGAAACCTGAGCCACGCGGGCTGGAAGGTCAGCAGCAGGTAGGGCAGCGCGAGGCCGGCACCGATGGCGAGGAAGAGCAGCAGAATCAAGAGCGGCGGCTGCGCGAACGCGAAGCCCAGCGCGGGCGCGAGCAGCGGCGCGGTGCAGGGCGTGGCGAGCGCGGTGGCCAG
>JBAYGL010000059.1:0-15985 GCA_041666725.1 Limisphaerales bacterium | reverse complement strand
TGGCGGGTGCCGTTCCTGCTGGGGATTTTGCTCACCGCCGTAGGCCTGTTCATCCGCCTCGCCATCGTGGAAAGCCCCGTGTTCGCGCAGATGAAGGCCGCGAAGTCCGAGGCCCGCCTGCCGATCCTCGAAGTGGTCCGCAAATATCCGCGCAATGTCCTTCTCGCCATGGGCGCGCGCTTTGCCGAGAACGCCTCCTTTTACATCTTCACCGTCTTCGTGCTGACCTACGCGACGCAGCGGCTGGGCATGGCGAAGTCCGTCGTGCTCAACGGCGTGCTGCTCGGCTCGGCGGTGCAGTTCTGCGTCATTCCGCTTTTCGGCGCGCTGTCCGACCGCGTGGGGCGCAGGCCCGTCTATCTGGGCGGCGCGGTGTTCACACTGCTGTTTGCCTTCCCCTTTTTCTGGCTCGTGGACACGAAGTCAACGGCGGGGGTCTGGATGGCGATCATCATCGGGCTGATCGGCCACTCGGCGATGTATGGTCCGCAGGCCGCCTTTTTCTCCGAACTGTTCGGCACAAGCGTGCGCTACAGCGGCGCCTCCCTCGGCTACCAGCTCGCCTCTCCGCTCGCGGGCGGAATTGCGCCGCTCATCGCCACGGCCCTCCTGCAATGGTCCGGCGGCCAGCCCTGGCCCGTCGCCGCGTATGTGGCCGGCATGTCGCTCATCACCATCCTGTCCGTCTGGCTCGCGGAGGAGACGCACCGGGCCGACCTCCATCAGGGGTGAGATTTCATTTCCGCCCCCGGTTGAAGCGGGGCTCCTTCATCGCAATTTCTTCGTGTCCATCCGCGCCCGTTCGTGGTTTCCTCTCCCCGTTTTCAAACCATGTCCGACTTGCTCAAAGACGCCGCCAAGCGCGGCTTGAAGAAGGCCGCGCGCTGGGCCAGCACCGGCAAGAACCTTCCGCGCCTCAAAGGCATGCAGGCCTGGTGGCAGCGCCACGTCGGCGACCAGAACGAAGTCAACGCCCTGCGCGAGCAATACGCGTCCCTCATCCACGCGCCGGACAAGCGCAAGCTCCTCGCCAGCCACGAGCGCAAGATTCACTCGCAGTTCGGCGAGGACGGCCTGCTGCTCCACTTCTTTTCCCAGATTGGCGCGCCGAACAAGACGTTCATCGAGTTCGGCATTGAGGACGGCACGGAGTGCAACGCCGCGAACCTCGCGCTGCATTTCGGCTGGGGCGGCCTGCTCATGGACGGCAGCGATTCGCTCGCCGACCGCGCACGCACCTTCTATCACCGCCGCCACGGAATCGCGCCGCAGCACGTCCAGATTCGCACCAACTTCATCACGAAGGAGAACGTCAACGACCTCTTCGCCCAATACGGCTTCAAGGGTGAGCTGGACATGCTCTCGATTGACATTGATGGCGTGGACTACTGGATTTGGGACGCGGTCACGGTCGTCTCGCCGCGCCTGTTGATCATCGAGTTCAACGCCAGCTTCGGCCCCACGCGCAGCGTGACGGTGCCCTACGAGGCGTCCTTCGAGCGCTACGCGCACCACGAGAGCGGCTGGTATCACGGCGCGTCGCTCACGGCCTTCACCAAGCTCGCGGCGAAGAAAGGCTACTTCCTCGCCGGCTGCGACACCTCGGGCGCGAACGCCTTCTTCATCCGCCGCGACGTGGGGCAGGGCAAGGTCGCCGAGTTCACGCCGGAGGAAGCCTTTTACCCCTGCGCCCCGCGGATGCGCGAAGCCTCGCTCGACGAGCAGTGGGAGCGGGTGAAGCATCTGCCGCTGATTGAAATCTGACCTGATGAAAAGCTCCAAGCTTCAAGAGGCCAGCAGCGCGGTCGCAAATCAGTTTTTGCCGATCTGCGTATCCCAACGGGATTCCGGCTCAAAGCCCAGGGTTGCCGAGTCGGCGAGGCTACCCTGGGGCCGGCGGCGAGTGCGCCTCAACCCCAACGGGGTTGCGCCCGTGGTGGCGCGCCGGTTCGCCACAACCCCGTTGGGGTTGGGGAATCATTCCTTGGGTTCACCCAAGGTAGCTCGTGCCTCGCAACCTTGGGCTTTGAGCCGGAATCCCTTTGGGATTCAGCACAATGTCATTCCTCCAAAACTTGATTTACGCCCCAGCAGTGCCGCCTTGGGATTTGGAGCTTGGGATTTGGGATTTCTTTGGAGCTTCTAGCCATGCCCAGCCTCCTTTCCACCTTCGAGTTCATCCGAGACCGCCGGCGCATCCTGCGGCTTCCGCACGCCAAGCCCAGCGCGAAGGCCATCTACCACGCCTGGCTCCAGCTCCGCCGCCAACCGAAGGCCAACCGTGACAAGCCGCTGTCCATCGAGCTGGGCAACACCGTCATCCACGCGCAGAACTGGCTGGAGCTGTCCTTCCTGTTCGAGGAGGTCTTCATCGGCAACGAGTATCTGGTGAAGCTCCCGCGCCGCGACCCGTTCATCATTGATTGCGGCGCAAACATCGGCTGCGCCACGCTCTACTTCAAGCTGCACTACCCGGACGCGCGCATCCTCGCCTTCGAGCCGAACCCGTTCTGCTTCGAGATGCTCAAGCAGAACGTCGAGGCGAACGGCTTGAAGAACGTCGCGCTCGTGCAGGCCGCGTGCGCCAACGCGCCGGGCACGACGACCTTCCACGTGAACCCCGGCTTCTCGCCGATGAGCAGCGCCATCGGCAACCGCGACGAGAAGCAGAAGACCGTGCCCATCGAGGTGCGGCTCGTGAAGCTCTCCGACTCCATCCACGAGGACGTGGACCTGCTCAAGCTCGACATCGAGGGCGGCGAGTGGGAGGTCTTTGCGGACTTGGTGGCGAGCGGCAAGCTGGCGCGCATCCACCGCATGGCCATCGAGTATCACCACCGTTTCGGCACGACCGAGGTGAAGATGAGCCGTTTCCTGAAAATCCTCGAGGACGCTGGCTACACCTACTCGCTGGGCGTGGACATCAAGGCCGAGCGCCGCTTCATGGGCGTGTTCCAAGACGTGATGATCTACGCGGTGAAGCTGGGGATGGAGGAGAAGGCTCAGGGCTGAAAATCCGACCGATGGTAGCTGACGCAAAACGAGTCTGTGGGTAACGCCCTGATTCGAAGGCTGGCAAGCACACTCAACTTCGGAATCTCCCCGTAGCTTCTAGCTGGCGCAATGAACGCACACGTTGAAATTCGTATCCGACTCGAACTCGAGGATGGAAAGACTCTGCACGATGTTCTCAGCGAATTTGCCAAAGCAACTAAAGGTTGGGCATTTCCTTTGGAAAACTCCCTAGACTATCAAACAGGTCATCGTTTCCCGGCGGGCTTTGTAGTTTCGGATTCAGTGAAAGGCTTGGAGCGAGGCGCAGTGGCCATTGCAAATCTCGACCCGAGCCATCCAAACCGTTTCCGCGTGACAAACATCGTTCCCAAAGACTCTGGGAAACTGACGATGGACCAATACAACGCAATTGGGATTTCGTTCGCGAAGCACTTCCGTCGGTTCTTGAAGCTGAACAATCTTGTCGGCGTGGTGACGGTCAGTAGTCCCACGAAGAAGCTTTCGGACATCATTAAAGGGGAAAAATGTCGAAAGCTTTTTGAGGCGTGGCTACACACCCCGACCCCTATTTCTCACCCTGCCGATATCGAAAGTCTCTACGTGTTCATTTGCGCGCTTTTTAGACATGGCTCAGATGCTCGTTCCTACGAGATTGAGCGATTCCTGATTGAAGACCGTAATTGGGAACCAAGAGACGCCCGGTTTGTTGCTTCCGAAATCGAAAGAGGCCTCGAAGTTCTCGCCGTTGACCGGAGGTTTTAACCTCTCTGTGAATTCGCAGATGCTTTCGCAGGAAGTTCAGGAAGTTTCCGGACATGATGCCTTCCATGTCCGTGTGTCGTGAGCTGCTGGCCCCAGCGGGGCCAAACGTGAGTAGCCGGGGGTGAAGCGAGCCGTGCGAGCGCAACCCCCGGAACCGATTGGCAAATGCCGCGAACCGCGTAGCGGTTCAACCCAGTCCCGCAGTCGGGAATTTACGCAAAGGCGCAAGGGAAAGCAGGATTTTCCACACTGCCGTTGGCAACTCCGTCCAGCCTTTTTCCTTCGCGGCTTTGCGCCTTCGCGTCCTTGCGTTATCCGGGCTGGTTCAACCATCGGCGCTGTCCGCCGACGGTTGCACCGCTACGCGGTGCGCCATCGTTTGGCGTTGGCTGCCGTGGGTTTCACTGCGCTTCACCCACGGCTACTCACGTTGGGCCGCAACGCAGCCGGCAGTTGGCTCGCGCAGGATTTATTTCGCGCTGATTCGCGTGTTTCGCGGGCAAACGATCCGGCCATCCGCAACCTGAAGGTTGCGACTACGGGAGGTTTTTCCGCAGGAAGTTCAGGAAGTTGCCGGACATGATGCCTTCGATCTCGGCCTTCTTGTAGCCGCGCTTCTTGAGCAGGCCGGGGATCGTCTGGAGGTCGTAGATCGAGTTCAGGTCCATCGGCGTCTGCTCGTTGCCGAAGCCGCCGTCGAGGTCGGTGCCGATGCCGACGTGCTTCGCGCTGCCGGCGAGCTGGCAGATGTGGTCAATGTGCTCGCAGATGCGCTCGATCTTGAGGTTGAAGTCGGAGGGCTTGCTCCGGTTGTGAATCCAGCCGGGCACCATCATGATCGCGTCGAAGGCCATGCCCAGCACGCCGCCGCGCTCGACGACGGCCTTGATCTGGTCGTCGGCGAACTGGCGGTTCCACGGGGCGAGCACGCGGCAGTTCTGGTGGCTGGCCCAGACCGGGCCCTGGTAAATGTCCATCGCATCCCAGAAGCACTCGTCGTTGAGATGCGTGCTGTCGAGGATCATGCCGAGCCGGTCCATCTCCTTGAGCAGTTCCTTGCCGCGCGCGGGCAGCGGGTCGAGCGCGTCCGTGCCGTGGGCATAGACGCCGGGGCCATAGTGCGCCGGACCGAGCGCACGGAGGCCGTCCGCGTAGCTGCGCTCCAGATGCTTCAGCGTGATGAGCGAGTCCGCGCCTTCGAGGCTGAGCACGAAGCCGATGGGCGGCCTCGCAGGCTGCCGGCGGGACTCGACGACGTAAGCCTTCTCATCCGGCGGCGGGAGTTTCTGCCAGAGCCTGAAGTGTGCTTCGAGCTGCGCGCGCGTGCGAATGGAAACGAGTTCACCCTCCTCCTCCATCGCGCGATACCACGCAAGCTGGCCCTGCGTCTGCGCCCACGCCTGATGCGGCGAGGCCCAGCCGGGAAGCCGGTGAAAGTAAGGCGACCAGCGCCCGATCTGCGTGGCGACGCAGAGGCCGATCTCCGCGCGGCGCAGCTCGGGGAAGCAGAGGGTGTTGTTGCCGCGGTCCTTCCTGTCGGTCTGGCCAAGCTCCCGGCGGCGGATGCGTTCGAGGGACCACGTGAGATCGCGGTTCCACTCCAGCGCGTTCATGGCGAGATCGAGATGGGCGTCGAGGATGAACATAATTGGTGTTTGAAAGTTAGGCGCAATGGACGGCGAGCGTCAGCAAGGAATTCGGAGGCGAAGATCGGGCCGGTGACGAAAATCCCACGCTTTTGACTTTCAGCGGACCGCCCCGTAGCCTCGCGCCATGAATTTTCTGAAATTCTCGGACAAGGATTTCGCCGCCCGGCTGGAGCGGCTCGCGGCGGCATCGAGCCTCTTCGACCCCGTCGTCGAGGAGCGCGCCCGGAGCATCGTCGCCGCCGTGCGCGAGCGCGGGGACGCGGCGTTGATCGAGCTGACCGGGCGTTTCGATGGCGCGCAACTGACCGCCGACCAACTCGCCGTCTCCCAGGCGGAAATCTTCAGCGCGTCGCTCGCGGCAGATGATTCGCTTCGCGCTGCTGTCACGGAGGCGGAGAAGAACATCGCCGCCTTCGCGAGAAGATCCCTGCGCAGGAACTGGTCGGCGCGCAACTCGCACGGCGCGGTGGTCGGCGAGAAGTTCGACGGCTTCGAACGCGTGGGCATCTACATCCCCGGCGGCACCGCGCCGCTCGTCTCCACCGCGCTGATGACCATCACGCTCGCTCGCGTGGCGGGCTGCCGCGAAATCGTCGTCTGCACGCCGCCTGGCAAGGATGGTTCGGTGAACCCCGCGCTGCTCTTCGCCGCGCGCACGGCGGGCGCGACGGAGATTTACAAGGCCGGCGGTGCGCAGGCCATCGCCGCGCTGGCGCTGGGCACGGCGACCATTCGCCCGGTGCAAAAGGTATTCGGCCCCGGCAACGCCTACGTCGTCGCCGCCAAGCGCCTGCTCGTCGGCCACGTCGCGATTGACCTCCTGCCCGGCCCCAGCGAGGTGCTCGTGCTCGCGGATGACTCGGCCAACCCGAAATTCGTCGCCGCCGATCTGCTGGCGCAGGCCGAGCACGGTTCCGGCCACGAGCGCGTCTGGCTCGTGACGACTTCCGCGAAGATCCTCAAGGCCACCGAGAAGGAAATCGCCCGGCAGCTTCCGAAGCTGTCCCGCCGTGAGTTTATCTCAAAGGCGCTGGCGAACAACGGCTGGCTCATCCAGGTGAAGTCGCTCACCGACGCCATCGCGCTGGTGAACCGCCTCGCGCCGGAGCACTGCGAGGTGATGATCCGTCAGCAGCGGCTGGCCGTGGAGCAGATCACCACGGCGGGCGCGCTCTTCCTCGGCGGCTGGTCGCCCACGGTGCTGGGCGATTACGTCGCCGGCCCGAGCCACACCCTGCCCACCGGCGGTGCCGGCCGCTCTTTCGCCGGCCTGACCGTGGATCAATTCCAACGCCGCACCAGCGTGGTGAACTACTCGAAGCCCGCGCTGAAGAAGGCCCTTCGCTCAGTGCAGAAGTTCGCCGAGCTGGAAGGCCTGGACGCGCACGGAAAGTCGGCTGCGATCCGGGTCTGAGCGGGTCGTCGGTCTGCTAGCCCTCACTGTATGTTCGCCATACATCTTCTACCTCCCTCTGAACTCGGCGGTGACGGAGAACGCCTTGGGCAGATCACCGTGGGTGGATTTAGCGAGCGGTTTGCCGTTTACCCGGCTGGAGGTAACTCCGTTCGCAGCATGCCGGCGCGGTGGCGCAAGCAGCTAAAGCGCCTGGTTGAGGGTGAGGAGCGAGCCGTAGCTCTCGTGCATGATCCCCGGTTTGCTTGGATCATTTACCGGGTTGGAAATCGGTGTTGCATCCAGCAACAGTTCTCGCTCAACGGAGACTTTGCAGATATTTCGCCCCGGCGCACTCACACGGACGAAGGACAACGCATCAGTGAGTGGAGCACGACACTTGCGCAGGTAGCGCGGTATGCCAAGGCCTGACCATGGCATCTAACCCGGCCATCGCGCTCGGGTTGTAATCTACGCGTCCCGCAGGCCTGATCACTGACTTTGGGCAGGATAAATTCATCTCGCCGCTGCCGCGCCCTTTCGTCACGCTGCCCGCAGTCGCGAACTAATCCCATCATGGCCTCCGAGTTCAAAGCCCTCCGCCGCGTCGAGTTCAGCGAGACCGACATGGCGGGCATCGTCCACTACTCGAACTTCTTCAAATACATGGAGACCGCCGAGCACGCGTTCTTCCGCTCGCTGGGCTTCTCCATCATCTCGCGCCACACGGACCCGCCGGTGGGCTGGCCGCGCGTCCACGCCACGTGCGATTTCCGGCATCCGCTGCACTTCGAGGACGAGGTGGAAATCCACATGCTGGTCTGTGAGAAGAAGGCCAGGTCCCTGAGCTACCTCTTCAAGTTCCGCAAGCTGAACGGCCCGCACCCCGTCGAGGTCGCGCGCGGCAAGCTCACCGTTGTCTGCGTCACGCGCGACGCGCACGGCAAGATGTCTGCGGTGCCGATTCCCAAGGACATCGAGGAGAAGATCGAGGTCGCCCCGGCGGAGCTGCTGGCCTGAGCGGCGTCACTTCAGGGGCAGGAACTCCACGCGCAGCGACTCTCCTTCGAGGTGCAGCAGGGCCACGCTGCGTCCCATGCCGAAGCGCGGTTTGCCCGCGTAGCCCGGGTTGATGTAGAGCGTGCCGCCGCGCCGCTCCTCGTGTCGCTGGTGCGTGTGGCCGAAGACCACCACGTCCGGCTGCGCGTGGGCGATGCGGTCGCGGATGCCCTCCGCCAGCCCGCGCAGGCCGACGATATGATGCACGAGGAATTTCCGTCCGCCGAGTGTCACCACCTCCGTCTCACGCCACATCGGGTCGAAGTCGTTGTTCCCCAGCACGGCGGTCACGGGCGCGATGGCCTCCAGCTCCTGAATGATGCGATGCGAGCCGATGTCGCCTGCATGAAGGATGTGCTCCACGCCGGCGAAGAGGTCCGGAACGCGCGCGTCGAAGTGGCCGTGCGTGTCGGAGATGAGGCCGAGCTTCATGGTCTGGCGGCGGCCGACGCCCGCTCCCACACGCGGCCAAGGAAACGCAGCTCCGCGCCGTTCCTCAGTTTCCCGCCCGCAGCGCCAATGATACCTCTGGCGCGCTCCAGTTCGCCGCGCGCGATGCACTCGCGGATGGCGTCGCCGAGGTCGTTCGCCGAAAGCGTGGTCTGGTTCGTCCCGCCCTTGTTCAGCCATTGCTCGACGTTGACGACAAGCGTTTGGAAATCCGCGTCGCTGCGGGGAGGCGAGAAAATGCCGGCCGCCGGGATGCCGGACAGGCCTTGGACGCGCGCATTGACGGCCGGCGCGACGTCGGGGTTCACGGAGCCGAACTGCGGGAAGACCGGGGCGAGCAGGCTGGCGGGCAGGGCCTGCAACGCCGCGCGCTTGGCCTGCGGCGCGAGCTGGTGCTGGTGCGTGCGCTCGTCAAACTGGAGAAATTCCTTCGCCGCCCCTCCGATGAAGAACGCCCTCGGCGCTTCGTATTCCAGCACGGGAAATTCGTCCGACTGCTCGGGGCCGTTCTCGATGAACAGCCGCGTGGTGCGCTGCGATGCGAGCTGGCGCGCCCAGAGCGCCTCGGGCGCGTGCAGCCCGATGGCGGCCAGGTCCTTCCCCGGCTCGGCGCGATCGAAAACCCTGCGCCAGACTTCCGGGCCGGTGGTCCACGGTTTCTGGGAGCCGAGCAGGATGAGATCGCCGGTGCCGGGATCCCAGATCTCCATGTGCGGGAAGACGCTTGCGAAGGTGTGGAGAACCAGCGCCACGATGCCGTCGTGCATTTCATAGACGTGAAACCACTGCGTCATGAGGCCGCCGTCCTTGAGCCGGCTTGCGCACAGCTCGTAGAACTCGCGGCTGAACACGCTGCCCACGCCGACCATCCACGGGTTCGAGGGCTCGCTGATGATCGCGTCGTAGCGCTGCGGGCTGAGCTTGAGCATCGTGCGCGCGTCCTCGCCCACGATGCGGGCAAGGCGGTTGGTCAGCACGCCGCGGTTCCATGGCGCGAAGAATTTCCCCGCGCGCAGCACGGGCGCGCAATTCTCGGCGACAACGATCTGCCGGACGGGATGCCCGAGCAGCGCACCCGCCGTCACGCCGCTGCCGAAGCCGAGCACGAAGACATCCTTGCTCTCCGGGCGCGCCAGCAGCGGCAGGTGGCCGAGAAGGAACTGCGTGGCCATGTCGCCGCGGGAGGTCGCGTCGGGTTTGCCGTTGATGCGAAGCACCATCTGGTCGCTGCTGGCAACGCCGTCGCCCTGCTCGACGGAAACAGAGGCATCCGCCGCGTCCTCGTAGAAGTGAATTTTGATGTGCCGCTGCCGGTGGCCGACGAGATCTTTGCCCAGCTCCGTCTCGCGCAAACGGAAAATTCCGGAACTCATCAGGTGCTGCCACGTCCCCCCGCCCATCGCACCCACCAGCAACAGCGCCGCGCCGAGGGCCCCGGCAAGGAATTGCGGTGCGGCATTACCGAACTTCCGGGCGAGCAGCCACACGGCGGCGCACAGCACCAGGGCCAGGGCAAGGAACGCACCGCGCAGCCCGAGCCCCGGCATCAGCACAAACCCCGTGAGCAGCGTGCCTGCCACCGCGCCGACGGTGTTCCACGTCAGCAGCCGGCCCACACCGCGCCCGAGTTCCGGCCCGCTTTGTGGCAGGTCGCGGATCCACAGCGGCAGCACGGCGCCGAGCAGGCCCGCCGGCACGCCCAGCACCACGAGGGACATCGCGCCGGAGAAAACCTGGTGGAACGTGTAGCCCGTCGCCGTGCGCGCAAGGCCTATCTTCACCCAGCGGTAGATGTCCACCCATTGCTCGACGCTCGCCACCAGCAGTCCAATCCACGCCGCCGCGCCGAGAAGCAGAACCGTCGTCACCATCTCGCGGGTCCATCTCCGCGTGCGGGGCGAGGCCATCACCGCGCCGCCCAGGCCGATGCCCAGGATGAACGACATCAGCACGATGGCAAACGCCTGGAGCGATGCGCCGAAGATGAGCACGAGCGAGCGGGCGGCGAGGACTTCAAGGCCCATCGAGACCGCGCCGGTCAGGGCGACAACCGTGATGGAGAGGGAAGAGTGATTGGTGATTAGTGGGCTGCCTTCGGGCGGGGCGGGAGATTCGACGGGGCGGGGAGCGGGGGGCGGTTCGCATTTGTGCGCCAGGCCGAGCGCCGCCAGGCCGATGGCGACGTTCACCATCGCCGTGAGTTGCAGTGAGGCCGTCATGCCCATCGCCTGCACGAGCACGAAGCCCGCGAGCCATGCGCCGCAGACGGCACCGAGGCTGTTCACCGAGTAGAAGCGCGCCGAGAGCCGCCCTGCGTCGGTGCCGCGCCGGTTCAGCCATGCGGCGATGAGCGGCAGCGTGCCGCCCATGAGAATGGTCGGCCCGAGCAGCAGGCCGACGCTCAGGCCGGCCTTCAACGCGAGCAGCCCGAGCGGCTGCTCCAGCAGCGGAGCCCCCGCACTGACGAAGAATTTGTCCGCCGCCTGATACAGCAGGTGAAAGACGAACGCGTAGAAACCGATGGCGAGCTCCAGCCTGCCGTAGATCGCGAGCGGGTTTGCCGCCGCGTCCGCGCGCCTTCCGAAAATGCGGTTTCCCAGGGCCAGCCCGCCCATGAAGACCGCCAGCACCACCGTCTGCGCCTGCACCGTGCTGCCGAGCAGGATCGACAGATGTTTGGACCACAGGACCTCATAGATCAGGGCCGTGGCTCCGGAGCAGAAGAAGAGCAGCAGCACGATCATTGGCCGCAGATAGTTTGCGAGGGCCGGCGGTGTCGCAAGGAAAACTCCGTCTAGCGCAGCCCGGGCGCATTTGACACCGCACCCGCCTCGACCTGCCAGGCAAGGGGGATGCTTGCGGCACGGCCGGCCGGAGGCCGGCGCTACGTAGCGCCCGCGTCTCGCGGGCCGTATCGCCGGCGTCCACGCCGGCCCGGCTCCGGTGGCGGTGCGCGAATGCACCCGCGCTGCCCGGGCGCGGGAAAATTCCTTTCACCATCCGGCTGACGCCGCTATTTTCCGCGCATGGCCCATTCACCCGGATTTTTGAAGATCGTCAACGAAGCCCGTGCCAGCGTGCGCGAGCTGACCATTGAGCAGATGCGCGCCCGGCTGGCCGCCAATCCTCGCGCCGTGCTGCTGGACGTGCGCGAGGAATCCGAGTGGCAGGCCGCCCATGCGGAGCAGGCGCAGTATCTCGGCAAGGGGGTTTTGGAGCGCGACATCGAGGAGCGGTTTCCCGACCCGGAGACGGAGATCATCATGTATTGCGGCGGCGGTTTCCGTTCGGCGCTCACCTGCAATGCCGCGCAACGCATGGGCTACCGCAACGTCGCGTCGCTCATAGGTGGCTACAAGGGGCTCGTCGCCGCCGGCTGGCCGATGAGCAAAGGGGCGTGAGCCGCATGTGCCAGCACGGTTCAGATCTTATGAAACGCCTGCTCCTGTCTTTTGCGGTCGTCGGCCTCGCCGCAAACTCATCCTTCGGCCAGGCCGCCGGCACCGTTGTCACCTTCGATTCCGCCAGGGTCACCGCCGGGGATGCGCTGCCCGGGAGCAACGCGGTTGTGACGGTCAGCTTCAAGATTCAACCGGGCTATTATCTCCACTCCAACCGTCCGACGATTCAGCGCGCCACGCCCACGACGATCCAGGCCGGCATGTTGGGGGCCACGCGCACGTTCCCGCCGGCCTATTCCACACCGGGCCCCAAGACCATCCCCGGCAGCGCACAACCCGTGATGGTCTATGAAGGAGGGCTCGCCGCGCAGGTGCCGGTGGTCATCGCGCCCAATGCCACGTTTCCCATCACGTTGCCCGGCCTGATCGCCTACGCGCCGGTGAACGGGAAAACCCACGCGGCGGGCCGGCTCGAACAGGTGCGTTTCACCTTCACCATCCCGCGTGGGACCAATGCCCCGCCGGTGACCCCGAAGGTGCCCGCCGCCAACCCCAAGAAGAAAAAGTAGGCCGGTGGCCGGTCACTTCGGAGACCACCAGGCGTCGAGGAGCTTCGTCAGGTGCTCGACCCTGGGCCGCTCCGTGCCGGCAAGGTTCTTCTCCTCGTTCGGGTCCTGCTTGAGGTGGTAGAGCTCGACGACGTCCTTCGGCTGGTTGCGTTTCTCGGGCACGATGAGTTTCCAGTCGCCCTCGATCACCCAGCGCCACTTGAGGCTCGAAGCGGGGTTCTGCATGTCCACGAAGTTGTGCAGGAAGCACTCGCCGTAGAGCGCCTTGCGCGCGGCGACGACCTTTTCGTCGAGCAGGTTCACGCCGGGCATCTGCGGCGGGACCCGGAGGCCGGCGGCGGTCAGGAGCGTGGGCATGAAATCGAGCGAGGTGGCGAGGTGCGGGGATTTCTGCGGCTTAACCTTCCCGGGCCAGCGGAGCATGATGGGCGTGCGGAGGCCGCCGTCGTATTGGGACTGCTTGGACTTCTCGGCGTAGCGGCCCGTGGCCGGGTTGGTGATCCAGCCGTTGTCGGTGAGAAAGACGACGATGGTGTTGTCAGTGAGGCCCTGCTTGTCGAGGTGGGCGAGGAGTTCGCCGCAGGTTTCATCAAACCACTCCACCATGCCCCAATACTTCGCGACGTGGAGCGACGGGGCCTTGTCCTTGTATTTGTCCACGAGGCGCTGCGGCGGCGTGTGCGGGTCGTGGGGCATCATCGGCGCATACCAGACGAAGAACGGCTTGTTCTGCTGTTTCGCCTCGCCGATGAAGTCGTAGATCGGCTGCATGGTCTTGCGGCCGATGTCGAGGCCGGCGTCGCCGTGGCGTCCGCCCTTCGTCATGCCGTGGGTGAAGCCGCCACGGCTGTAATTCTTCAGCCACCACTTGCCGGTCTGGAGGCTGAGATACCCCTGCCTGGCCAGTTCGCGCGGGAGCGAGGGCGCGGCCTCGATGAATTTCGACATCAGCTCGCGGCCCTCGGCGAACTGCGGCGACTTCTGGAACTCCGCGCCCTTCATGCCCGGCGGGATGGGCGGGTCGTTGCTCGTGACCTTGTGCTGGTGCGGATACTGCCCGGTGATCATGGACGCGAGGCTCGGGCAGCACAGGCTGGCCGGCACGTAGCCGCGCGTGAAGGTGAGGCTCTGCGACGCGAGCCTGTCGAGGTTCGGCGTCCGGATGTGCGGATGCCCCATGAACGAGTAGTCGCCCCAGTGCTGGTCATCGGAGATGATCATCACGATGTTCGGCGGGGCGGGCGCGGCCGACAAAAGCAGCGCGTTTGCGAGAAGGGCGGCGCACCCGATGGCGAGGCGGAAGAATGTCATCCGCGAGTTAAGTCCGGCCCCCGCCGCTTTGTCAAACCGGCATGGCCGCATTGCAACCAGTGCGCCACACCCGGAAGGTGGGCTGGAAAATGGCAGGGCTAATCTCCGTCTTCCCATCGGGCGGTTTTCCGTGATAGGATGCCTTCATGGACCTGACTGTGGACCTGTTTAAGGCCGAGATCGCCGAGGCCTTGCGCAACTACGACAAATATATTGTGTGCATCGCCAAGACGCCCGAGGACTGCGAGGGCGCGCTCCAGCGGCTGGTGGAAAAGGCCGTCAAGGCCTACCAGCAGCGCTCGCCCGGCCTGCGCCACGGCATCGCCCTCGACAACCAGGTCACCATCATCCTGAGCCAGCCTCCGGAGGACTCCACGCTGGAGAAACCGCTCTGCGGCATCTACTTCAACCTCTCCTCGCCGTATCACAAGAAACGGACGCCGCAGCCGGTGAAGATGGAGAAGTGACCTCGGCCCCAAGGGCTGGTCCGGTCCTAGTTTAACAGCGAAGACTCAAAGGAGCGAAGGAAGAGGAGGTGGCATTGCGGTTTGTCACCGCACCCGCTTTGCGCCTTCCCGCCTTCGCGGTTCAGTTCTTCGCCTCCGGCCGCCGCCCCATCGCTCAGGGCGATCCTTCAAGCGTCGTTCAAGCGAAGCGCTGGTTAAACAGCGAAGACGCAAAGGAGCGAAGGAAGAGGATGCAGCGTTGCTGCATTGTTATCGCCCCTGCTTCGCGCCTTCCCGCCTTCGCTGTTCAGTTCTTCGTCTCCGGCCGCCGCCACCCCGTTGTTCCGGGCGCTCGGTCAAACATCGTTCAAGCGAAGCGCTGGTTAAACAACGAAGACGCAAAGGAGCAAAGGAAGAGGAGGTGGCATTGCGGTTTGTCGCCGCGCCCGCTTCGCGCCTTCCCGCCTTCGCTGTTCAATTCTTCGGCAGCCCCGGGTCCTCGTTCGAACATCGTCCAACCGGAGCTTGGAGTTGCGCCGCCGCCGCGTTCGCCTACGATGTCGCCAGCATTTCCATGAAAATCCTCCTCGCCGACGACGACGAAATCAGCCGCAAGATCATCGCGAGCTTCCTGGCGAGGTTCGGCTACGAGTCGATCGTGGTCCAGAACGGCGCGGAGGCGTGGGAGATTTTGCAGACGCCGCAGGCCCCGCCGCTGGCCATCTGCGACTGGATGATGCCCCGCATGACCGGGCCCGAGGTTTGCGCACGGCTGCGCGGCATCAAACAGACCGTCCGCACCTACGTCATCCTCCTCAGCTCGCGCAACACCAAGCTGGACATCGTCAAGGGCCTCGATGCCGGCGCGGACGATTACATCGTCAAGCCCTGTGATCTCACCGAGCTTCAGGCCCGGCTCCGCGTGGCGCTGCGCTCGCTCAAATACGAGGAGCAGCTCCGCAAGACCATCGCGGAATACGACGCGCTCATCCGCCGGCACACCATGCTCGGTGAAATCGCCGGGCAGCGGGTCGCCGCGCATCCCGCGCCCGCCGCCGTTCCGTCACCGGTGGCCGCCGCTCCGGAGCCGGCGTTCATCTCCACCGCGGCCGATCTTGGCACACTGCTGTGTGATGCCCTCCGCGAGGTCGGCCTTGGGCAGGGGCAGCTTGAGGTGGACACCAGCCCGCCGGTCGCGACCGACTTCTCCGTCCTGCTCCCGGCCTACGTGAAGCGCGACGCCCGGTGGGTGGATCTGCGGCTGGACATCACCCGCAGCGGCGCGCACGCATTGTGCCGAGCGGTGCTGCGGCGCCCGGCGAGCTCCGAGCACGAACTGCTCGGGGTGCTGGCCGAGGCCGTTCACCTGCTGCTTGGCGCGCGGAGTCTCGCGCAGGTGAAGCAGATGCTGGGCCTGGTCCCCGTGCAGCCGCCCGTCGCCGCCCGCAGCGATGCGCTGCCGAAGCCGGCCGCAGCTCCGGCCGGCCGTTTCTCGCTCAAGCTGCCGGAACTCACCATTCACGCGGCCACGTTCGCCACACCCGCCGTGGTGAAAAACAAGTCGCTGTCCCATTTGCAGGCGGGCGACCTCGTGGTGGAGGCCGTGCGGGCACCGGGCGACACCGGGCATTTTCTCCTCTCCGCCGGGGAAGTGATCAACCCGCACCGGCTCGGCACGCTCGCCGAACTGCCCGCCGCACAGGCGCAGTCCATCACGGTTGCCGTGGTGGAAGCACCGGAGGCGAGCCGGGCCTTTCTGCGGTTGGGCGCGTAGCCGCCGAGGTGAGGAGGCGGATTCCTCCGCCCGCCCACGACGCTGAATCCGCCTCCTGACCTCGGCGGCTACCAGACGTCTGCGGCCCGGAGCCACGCCAGCAGCCGCGCATCAGCGGCGGGGAACTCAAAGTCCGCCAGCGTCTTCCTCGTCACC
>JBAYGL010000058.1:0-16180 GCA_041666725.1 Limisphaerales bacterium | reverse complement strand
ATGCAGGCGACGGTGCCGGAGCTGGCCGACTTGTCGAAGGAGCCGGCGAACGTTTTCGAACGATACGGCCCCGAGTCGAAGAAGCCCGGCACCTACGCGGCGAACTGCATCCTGGCGCGCCGTCTGGCGGAACGCGGCGTGCGGTTCATCCAGCTGTATCACCGCGGCTGGGACCAGCACAACAATCTGCCCGGCGGCATCAGGAGCCAGTGCTACGACACCGATCAGCCAACCGCCGCGCTGCTGGGCGAGCTCAGGGAGCGCGGCCTTCTGGATGACACGCTCGTCATCTGGGGCGGCGAGTTTGGCCGGACCGTTTATTCGCAGGGCACGCTGACGAAGGACAACTACGGTCGCGACCATCACCCGCGCTGTTACAGCATCTGGATGGCCGGTGCCGGCGTGAAACGCGGTCACGTCTTTGGCGAGACCGACGATTTCAGCTACAACATCGTCAGGGACCCCGTGCACATCCACGACCTCAACGCCACCTCGCTGCATCTGCTCGGCATCGATCACACCAAGCTCACGCATCGCTTCCAGGGCCGCGACTACCGCCTCACGGACGTTCATGGCGAGGTTGTGCAGGGGATTATCGCCTAACGGGCCGCTCGATCTCGGTTACTGCTGCGCTTTGGGATCTTCTCACCGTTGATCGAGGAAGCGGCGCAGCATCTCCCTCACGGAATCGAAGGCGATTTCCTCCGGCGCGATTCCGTTTCGCGGCAGCCAGCAGACTTCCGCGACTTCGGCGGCCTGGGCCTTCGTGGACTTGTCACTGACACGCCCGACAAAAAAGAGGTCCAGCACCTGGTAGGTGATTCCGCGGTAGTGATACTGGTTCGGCAGCGAGCAGAAGTAATCGAGCCGGTCCACCTCCATGCCGACCTCCTCCCGGATTTCCCGTCGCAGGGCTTCCTCCGCGGTTTCGCCCGGATCCACAAAGCCCCCCGGCACCGAGAGCCTGCCCTTGTGCGGGTCCTTCGCCCTGCGAATCAGGAGCACCGTGTCATCCGGCGCGAGCAGCACGCCGCCAACGGCGATGGCTGGATTGAAGTAAAAGAGAAACTCGCACCGCCCGCACTGAAACGCGTTTCCGGGGCGCGCGGCTCCTTCGCTGCAACCGCAGCGGGGGCAATGGACGAATTGCTCGATGGCCGCGCTCATGGTTTCAACGGCCAGCCCACCAGCGGCAGCCGGGTCGTCGCTTCAATGGCGAGCAGGCGGTTGTATTTCGCCAGCCGCTCGGACTGGGTGATGGATCCCACCTTGATCTGATCGCCCGCCCAGCCGACGGCCAGATCCGACAGCCAATCATCCTCCGTCTCGCCGCTCCGGGCGCTGACCGTCACCCGCCAGCCCGCTCCGCGTGCGAGCCGGATCGCTTCCAACGCCTCGGTGAGCGTTCCGATTTGATTGACCTTCAGCAGCAGGGCGGTCGCCGCCTTCGTTTCGATCGCGCGCCGGATGCGCGCGGGATTCGTGCACAGCAGGTCGTCGCCCAGCACCAGCGCCCGGCCGCCGATCCGCTCGCGCAACGCCGGCCAGTGGGCCCATTCGTCCTCCGCCAGCCCGTCCTCAACGCTCACGATCGGATACTGCGAAACCCAGCGCGCGAGTTCGGCGATCATCCCGCTCGCGTCGAGCGGCTCACGGCCGAGCCGGTAAACGCCGTCCGAAAAGAAATGGCTCGAGGCCACGTCGACGGCGAGCGACACATCCGCTCCCGGCCGCAGACCGGCGCGTTCGATGGACTCGACGGCATCCACGAGCATCGCCTCGGCGGAAGGGAAGGGCGGGGCCTGGCCGCCCTCGTCCGCGCGCAAAAGCCGCACGCCATAGCGCTCATGGCACAGCGCGGCGGCGCTTTGATACACCGCGAAGGTCATCGCCAGCGCCTCGTCCATGTCGCGCGCGGAGGCCGGCACCACCAGCACGTCCTGGATGGGCGCCTGCCCGCCGGCGTGCTTGCCGCCGCTGAACAGGTTGATGGTGGGGCGCGGCAGGGTTTTCAACGGCAGCCCGGCCATCCCGGCGAAAAACTGGTGGAGCGGAACGCGCTGTTGGGCCGCGCCCGCGCGAGCGAAGGCCAGGGACACGGCGAGCACGGCGTTCGCTCCGAGATGAGATTTGTTCTCCGTGCCATCCAAGGCCAGCAACGTGCGGTCCAGTTCTGCCTGGGTGCCGGGCGTCCGCCCGGCCAGTGCAGGGTGGATGATCTCGATCACGTTCGCGACGGCCCGCCGGCAGCCGAGTCCGCCGTAGCGGCCCGGGTCGCCGTCACGCAGTTCCAACGCCTCCGCCGTGCCGGTCGAGGCTCCCGACGGGACGGACGCGCTGGCCTCCACGCCTCCGGCAAGACGGCACGTCGCCTCGACGGTCGGCCGTCCCCGGCTGTCGAGGATTTCGCGGGCGGTCAGTTGTTCGATGGTGAACATGTCGGGGAGAGGTTAGCGGTCCAGTCTCTCAGCGAACATCTGAAACAGCTCCGGCAAGGTCGCTGGTGGCGACTTCATCAGTGCGAGCGTGACGATTCGCTGCCGTTCTCTCGCTGCACCGGTCAGGTATTCCAGCGGGGATCGGCCGTCCACCCGTGCGAGCAGGCAGGCCAGCGTGTGCCGCACGGCGCGTGCTTCCAGATCAGATGTCGCCGCAGTCCCGCCTGATGCGGTGCGATAGTCATTCCAGAACCAGCCCGCCGCGGTGATGAATCGCCTGCGGTGTTCAGATAGGAAGTTCGCCTTGGCGAGCAGGTGGGTGAGCGCAAACCCGAGATCAAACGCCGGGTCGCCCCAGTGGATCACCTCGTGATCCAGCAGCACCAGCCGGCCGTCGTGGACCAGAATGTTCTTCGGGCTGAAATCGCCATGCACCAGCGCGCTGCGTGTGGCCCGGGTCTCCGCGATGAGGTCGTCGTAGAACCGCGCGGCCTCTGCATTGCGGCCTGCGGTGAACTGGTAATACGGCTCCACCCGCAGGGACTCGAAAAACGTGCGGTCGGCAAAGACCGGCTCCATCTCGGCGCGCCGACCGGCGCTGCGGCGGTGAATCGTGCCCAGGATCGCGCCGAACTGTTCGACGTGGTCGCGCAACAATTCGCCCGCGAGAAGAAGCTGCTTCCAGTTTGCGTGTGGCCGGGGCACCGCCTGCATGGCGAGCAGATGAACCGCCTTGTCCTCGAACACCAGCGGCGTGGTCGTGTGCGGCGGGGCCATCTCCGCGAGCCAGCGCAGCCCGAGCGCTTCCCGCTGCACCCGGGCGGGATCGGAAAACCAGTCCGCCTTCACGCGCAGCTTGTTCAGGGCCTGCTTGAGCACCCACGATTCGCCGCTGCCTCGCCGGACGAGCACGACGCGGTTGGAGACGCCGCCACCCAGTATTGCGCAGTCGGGCGTCTCATCGGGAGCGATGCACCCGTGCTCGCGCAGATAGTTCACCAGCGCCAGCGGCTCTTCGATGTCCAGTTGGGTGTTCGCGCTCACGCGGACGGGAATCTCGCACCCGGCGCGTCAGTATCCACCGGCACCGATTTTGCCTTCGCTTGAGGAGGCTGCAGTGAGCCCGGATTTTTCAGCGGCTTCGCGCCGCCGGTATTCGTCGAGCATGGCCACCGTGGCCGACGCGCCGCAACGCGAGCCGCCCAGATCACGCACCTTGACCAGCCCGTCCAGATCGCGCACGCCGCCGGCGGCCTTGACCTGCACCTTCGCCGAGACGTTTGCGCGCATGAGCGCCAGGTCGTGCTCCGTCGCCCCCTTGTAGTTGTAGCTGCCGTCGGGCTGCTTCACGAAGCCGTAGCCCGTGGATGTCTTCACCCAGTCCGCTCCTGCGCGTTCGCAGACCTGGCAAAGTTTCCGTTTGAACTCATCGCCGCTCAAGCCCGCGCCGCCCTTGGCCAGATAGTCGTTCTCGAAAATCACCTTCACCTTCGCGCCGTGCCGGTGCGCCTCGTCGCAAACAGCCTTCACATCGCCCTCCACAAAATCCCAGTCCCCGGAGAGCGCCTTGCCGATGTTGACGACCATGTCGATCTCGACCGCGCCGTCGCGGCAGGCCAGCTCGGTTTCGTAGCGTTTGGATTCGGTGCAGGAATTGCCGTGCGGAAAGCCGATGACCGCGCCGACCCGCACGCCGGAGCCCTTGAGCAGTTCCGCCGCGCGCTTCACCGCGTAGGGCTTGATGCACACCGAGGCGACCCGATACTTCACCGCCTGCCGGCAGCCGTCCTCCAGTTCCTGATCCGTCATGGTCGGGTGCAGGAGCGAATGGTCGATCATCCCGGCCAGTTGTTCGTAGGTGTATTTCATAAAGAGGGTTGGAACGTCATGGTCACATCCGGCTCAACCGAGCTTTCCCGACTTGAGCACCTTTTGGACTTCGTCGTGGTTTCCAACGAAACCCACGTAAAGCCCCTCCGCCTCGTTGCGGAAGAGCAGCCTCAACTCCAGGCCGGCCCGAAACTCAAACAACTTGGGCCTCAGCTTGCGGATGCTCAGGCCGGTATGCGCGTGCGGACGACCGTAGCTCGCGGGCAGTTCGGCCATGGCGTGCCAGCAGGCCAGCCTTTGCGCGGATGTGAACGTGGTGAGCTTTGCCAGCACGTCGGGTTCGATGACCAGCGCCTTCATCTCCTCAGAGGCCGAGCTTGGTCTTCAATTCCTCCGGGGTCATGACTTTGAGTTTGCCGGCCTTCTTCTGCCGCCGATGGCGCGCCTCCATCGCCTTGTCAAACCGCTCCAACTCGGCGGGCGTGACCCCATACTCCCGCCAGGCGTAGTCCGTGGCCTCGACTTCCACCTTCCGCAGGGCGATCACATCGGCTCCCGTCATGATGCCGATCTCCTCGCCCCGGGCGGCGGCCTTCAGCCAGCGGGTCAGATTCTTCTTCGCGTCGGTGATGGTGAGCGTCGTCATACGGAACCGTTATCGGCTGCAAATGGTCCTTTTGCAAGCCGGGTTTCAGCGGTCCGAACCGTCCCAAACACGCAGGTCTCGTTCTTGTTGGCGCACAGCCGGGTCAGAAAAAACTCTTCGCACAACGACGGCAGGCTTTGTTTCAGGGGCTCCAGCTTTGCGTAGTCGCCGTGGCCCTTGAACTTGATGGTCACGACGAATTTCCGGGCCCGGCGTTGCCGCACCCAGTCCAGCACCAGCTCCACGCTTCGCTCCGGCGCGGCGATGACGTCGCACAGCAGCCAGTCCACCGGAGCCTCCGGCGTGAACTTGAACGCGTCGCCCTGGTGGAAGGTCAGGCGCGGGTTCGCCATCAGGTCCTCGCGCAAGGGCGAGCGATCCACGGCGATGACGCGCGCACCACGGTTCAGGGCGACGTAGCTCCAGCTTCCGGGACATGCGCCAAGGTCCACGCACGTTTCGCCGTCCGCGATGCGGAGGCCGAGCCGCAGCTCGGCTTCGACGAGCTTGGCAAACGCGCGGCTGGGCGCTGCCTTGTCGCTGGCCACCGGGATTTCGCCCCTGGCCCACGGCCAGACGCTGCGCCGCAACCGCCAGGGCAGCGGCGCGACCGCGACAGAAAGAAATCCCGCGTCCGGTGCCGTCAGCAGCAGTTGCACGAGCGAGGTGCTTTCGCGAAACGGGGTTTCCGCATCCTCCAGCGTTCGCAGCAGATGCCGCCGCCTTTTGCGCAGCGATTCACGGAACGCCTCGCGGATGAAGCGCACGCGGTTCACGCCCGCGCCGCCGGTCCCGTAGTGCGGAGCGAGGTGCAGCCGCCACGGCCGGCCTTCCGGAAGACGCGTTGCCACGGCGTCGAACAATCGCTCGCTCCACTCCCGGATGGAGCCGGCGCTGACGGCCTCCGCGTCCGGGAGCAACTGCCGGGCGAAGGCGAGCGTCAGGGGCGTGGTGGATTGCAGCGCCTGGTCCGTCCGCAGCAGCCCGTGCGCGAGCAGCTCCGCCTCCGCGCCGACGAACGTGCGCTTCAGCTCGTCGCACAGGAACGGCTCGTCGCCCGGCTCGGTGAGAAAGACATGCATCGAGTGTGATTTGCAGGCGGAGCGCCGCGATCAAACCGGCTCCAATCCGCGCATCGTTCCGGTGCCGCTGGCGAACTTCGCCGTCTCAATGCCGAGCCGCTGCAGCATCGAGACGAAGAGATTGGGCAGCGGGTAGTTGCCCTGCGTGTCGAACGCGAGGTGCTGGCCGTGCCTGAAGCCGCCTCCGGCCAGCAGCACCGGCAGGTTCTTCGTGTCGTGGCTCGACGCGTTGCCGAGGTTGGAGCCGTAGAGAACCATCGTGTTCGCCAGCAGGTCCGCGCCGGATTCCTTCGACGCCTTCAGCTTCGCCAGAAAGCCGGCGAGCAGCTTCATCTGCTCCAGCTCGATGACGCGGAGCTGTGCGAGCTTGTCCGGGTCCCTGCCGTGATGCGAGAGGTTGTGCCAGTCCTGCGTGATGCCCTGGATGGGCGGCACGCTGTTGTGGCCCTGGATCATCAGCGTGACGACGCGCGTGGAATCGGTCTGGAGCGCGAGGTGCGCGAGGTCAAACATCAGCCGTGTGCGGGCGACGAAGTCCGCGGCGTTCTGCACATCGGTGGGCGGCGGGACGTTGACCTGCGGCTTGGGTTTCTTCGCCCATTCCTCCGCAAGCTTGAGGCGCTGCTCCACCTCGCGGACGGTCGTGAAATACTCGTCGAGCTTTTCGCGGTCGCGCGCGGTCACGCGGCCGGAGAGGCGTTTCGCGTCGCCCGCCACGGTGTCCATGATGCTCTGGCCGTCGCGCAGC
This sequence comes from Limisphaerales bacterium, assembly GCA_041666725.1. Lineage (GTDB taxonomy): Bacteria > Verrucomicrobiota > Verrucomicrobiia > Limisphaerales > SXTU01 > SXTU01. Next base: position 9,436 of record JBAYGL010000058.1, on the reverse strand, counting down.
CGCTCGGTCTGCTGGGCGACCTCCCGTGCCGTGCCGTTGACGAACAGCTTCCTGAACACCTCGCTGGGCCGGTAGTCGGAGGGGACCTTGACGCCGCTGCGCGAGACGGACAGACCGAGGCTGCCGTTGCCCGTGTTCAACACCAGGCTGCTGAAGCGCGTCACGGGCGGGAGTTTTTCCAGCACGAACTGGTCGAGGGAGATCGTGTTCCGGAAACTGCTCGCGCCGGGATGCGGCGCGGCGCTGAGGAAGCTCGCCTCGCTCGAGTGCCCGCCGTCCACCTCGGGGTGCGACACGCCGCTGAACACCGTCAGATCGCCGCGCAGGTCCCGCAGCGGCTCCAGATAGGGCGTCAGCTCGAAGTCGCGTCCCGCCTTCGTCGGAAACAGGTTCTCCGCATGGATGCCCAGCGTGGTGCAGCAGCAGACCATCCGGCGGACCGGCCCGCCGGTGACGGCGCGGCCAAGCGGTGCGAGCGAGTCCAGCGCCGGCAATGCGAGCGTGACGCCGGTGGCGCGGAGAAACGAGCGGCGGGAAAGGGGGGTGATCATGCGACGCTGAGTTTGCGCGGAAAAACTAGCTTCAATTCAGCCCGGCGGCGAGTTGGTTTTCCCGGGTTCAGATGAGCGCGCCAGCTTCGCCGCCAGCCGCACGGAGGTGAAGAGGTTTTCCGCGCTGGCCTTGCCCTGCCATGCGATGTCGAACGCCGTGCCGTGGTCCACGCTGGTGCGGACGACGGGCAGGCCGAGCGTCGTGTTGACCGCGGTGTCGAACGCCAGCGTCTTGAGCGGGATCAGCGCCTGGTCGTGATACATGCAGATGTAGGCGTCCGTTTCACGTCGCCGCGCCGGCAGGAACGCCGTGTCCGGCGGCAGCGGCCCGACGATGTCGAGTCCCGCCGCCCGGGCCGCCTCCACTGCCGGGGCGATGATGCGCTCCTCCTCGCCGCGACCGAACAGCCCGTGCTCGCCCGCGTGTGGATTCAAGCCCAGCACCGCCAGTCGCGGCGCGCGCCCGCGCTGCCGGCGCACGGCGTCGGCGGTGAGTTCGATCACGTCCAGGATGCGCCGGGTGGTGAGCGCGCCGGGAACTTCGTGGTAGCCGATGTGGACGGTGACAAGGCTGCACGTCAGCTCGTCGGAGAAGAATGTCATGCACGAGCGTCCGGCCTTCATGCGTTCGGCGAAAATCTCCGTGTGACCGGGATACTTGTGGCCCGCCGCGTGGAGCGCCTCCTTGTTCAGCGGCGCGGTGGTGATGGCGTCCACTTCGCCACGCAGCCCGGACTCGATGGCCGCGATGACGTAGCGGAACGCCGCGTCGCCACACCGCGCGCTGACCTGGCCGGGGGACACCGGCACGGAGTCCAGGCATTGCAAGTCCAGCACGGCGGGTCCGCGCAGCTCACGGCAGAGCCCCGGCCAGCCGGCCTTGGCGATGACCGGCGCGTGGAATGGCAGCCCGAGTTTCCCGCCTACGTCCCGGAGCACGGATGCGTCGCCGAAGACGACCGGCACGCACTCGCGCGCCAGTTCGGCGTTTGCCAGCAGCCGGAGGCAGATTTCCGGGCCGACGCCGGCCGGGTCACCCATCGTGATGGCGATGCGGGGAAGAATCACGGTCATCGGACGGATGATGACCGATGACGGACTTTACGGCAACCCGCTGAAATTGCGGGCAGTGTCCTGATTTGCGCGGCTCCGTGAGCTGGAGCACGCCCCCATTGCCACTCCAGCCTCTGCGGGGCACAGACCCGCGCTCCAAACTCAGATCAGAACGCTGCCCTCCCTTCATCAAACACATTGACAGCCGTTGGGGTGTTCGGCTGAGTCGGGGCCGTTTTGCGTCCGATGAATGCGGTCAACATTGCCGGGAGCCTCCGTTTCTTGCCCTGATCACGGCAGGCAATAGCCAGTCAGTCTTTGCCAGTTTTCGGGGGGCAGGCCTTCGGGCGGGCGGCTACAACTAGCCCATAACGTTGTGATCAATATAACCAAACTCTACTGCGGTCTCTCACAGTCGGCGGACTCCCTGCGCTACGGCACAGGTCACGGTGCGCCCAAGACGGCTTCCGAGCGCAAGCCCATCGTCGTCTGGAACATCACCCGCCGGTGCAACCTCAAGTGCATCCACTGCTACTCCGACTCCGATGCGCGCGAGTATCCCGGCGAACTCAGCTGGGATCAGTGCCGGGGCGTCATGGACGACCTGGCCCGGTATGGCGTGCCCGGCCTGCTGCTCTCCGGCGGCGAACCGCTCATCCACCCGCGCTTCTACGACATCGCCACCTACGCGCGCCAGAAGGACCTGCGCCTCACCCTTTCCACCAACGGCACCCTGATCGACCGCGAGGCGGCGCAACGCCTCAAGGACACCGGCTTCGCCTACGTGGGCATCTCGCTCGACGGCATCGGCGCGATCCACGACCACTTCCGCGGCCGCGTCGGCGCGTTTGACAAGACGGTGGAGGCCTTCCGCAACTGCAAGGCCGTCGGCCAGAAGGTCGGCCTGCGCCTCACGCTCTCCCGCAATAACATCGACGACCTCGACCACATCCTGGACTTCATCGAGAAGGAGGACATCGACCGCGTTTGCTTCTACCACCTCGTTTACAGCGGGCGCGGCAGCAAGCTCGTGGATGTGACCCACGACGACACCCGCACCGCCGTGGACAAGATCATCGACCGCACCGCGCTCTGGGCCGCCTCGGGCCGGCCGCGTGAAGTGCTCACCGTCGATCAACCCGCCGACGGCGCGTATCTCTACCTGCGCCTGCTCCGGGAGAACCCCGCCCGCGCGGCGGAGGTGATGGAGCTGCTCAAGTGGAACGGCGGCGGGGCGCACGGCTCCGGCACCGGCATCGGCAACATCGACACCCAGGGCAACGTCCATCCCGACCAGTTCTGGCAGTCCCTCACCCTGGGCAACGTGAAGGAGCGCCCGTTCAGCGAAATCTGGCGCGACACCACCAACCCGACCCTCAACGCCCTGCGCAACCGCGCCGGAAAGCTCGAAGGCAAGTGCGCCGGCTGCCGCTTCCTGAACATCTGCGGCGGCGGCTTCCGCGTCCGCGCCGTGCAGGTGCACAACAACCTCTGGGCGCCCGACCCCGCGTGCTATCTCTCCGACGAGGAAGTTGCTCCCGAGCCTGCGGAACTTGCCGTGGCGTAATCTCGCCAGTCTGGCTGATCGTCCATAGACCTTCCCTCCGTTTCCGCATGGACTATCAGTCATGCCGAAACGTGACCCGGTCCTTGCCTCCCTCGGTCTGAACGTCCGCCAGCGCCGCGAGGCGAAGGCGTTGACGCAGGAGAAGCTCGCCGAGAAGGCGGGCCTCGATCCCACCTACATCTCCGGCATCGAGCGCGGGCTGAGGAACCCCGGCATCAGGAACGTCGCCCGGCTCGCGAAGGCGCTGGGCCTCTCCACCGCCGAGCTGCTCAAAGGGGTGGACGCGTGAGCGGGAAGCCGGATCCGCGTAGGAGCCGACGTGAGGAGGCTCAAATCTCTCCCCGTCCGGGAAAAAGTCAGAGACTCGTCACCTCGTCTCCTACCTTGCATGAGGAGGCCACGCCATACCGCGTCGGAGCGCCGAGCATCGCTCGGCAGGACGCGACCAAGGCCGAGCAATGCTCGGCGCTCCGTTTCATCGACCTCTTCTGCGGCATCGGCGGGTTTCGGCTCGCCTTCGAGCGGGCGGGCGCGAGGTGCGTCTTCTCCAGCGACTGGGACAAGTTCAGCCGCCAGACCTACGCCTTGCGGAAAATCTTTATGCGATGCTCGGAGAGAAACGCCAGCTCAGGCAAGGCCGCGTCGCTGGGCAAATTCAGCGGTTCTCCGGCATAAGCTCCGAAGTTTTCCGCAACCGCGCGCTGCGGCAGCTCCGCTTTCAGCCGGGGAGAGAGCACCAGTCGCAGGGAGTCATCGAAGGCAATTAGTCCGCGATCAAATGCTGCATCGTGAAGTCGCGATAGCGACAGGCCGTTCCGAACATTCAACCGCTCGGTAGGGTGCGAGCCCCACGGCAGGATGTGCGAAGCAACCAACAGTTCCCGCACTGGAAGTCCGGTGACTCCACAGCGTCCACCAAAGTTGTTCAGCACTGCATCGCGGAAATACTCCTGTCCTCGGCGCAATTTCACAGTAGCCGTCGCTTCTGTTGGGCCGGTCGGCGGCTGCTTGCGCACGCGGACGCCCTCCCTCGGCAAGACTTCAAGCTCACTGCCTTCATCAACACCGAACAACTTTCGCAGAGCGTCCTCGCTCGCTGGAACGGCCTCGTTGAGGTTTGCGTGAAACTCAGTCCATACCGCGCTGTCGAGGGCACTCGCGCCCTCAAGCCCCTTGATGCCGCGCAGTTTCAACGCCGGGTCGAGCGAAGCGAAGTTGCACAGCTTCATCGCCACACTGTTGGAACCACGCCCGAGCTTGTCTGCCAGTGCGAGTATCGCCGGGTGCCGCGCGTGAAGCTGACCAAAGGTCAGCTTGTGATAGAGGTTCAGTGCGACGAGCAACTCATCGCGCGTCCATCGTCTTCCGGCTGCCATGCGAAAATAGTGTCAGGTTCACGGCGGAGAGCGAAGCGGGAAAGTGCTTGTCACCATTGGCAAACCTGGCCAGGGAGTAGTGATGAACCGAGCAACTCGACCCGGATTGCGCACGGGCTTCTGCATTTACATCAACACGCTTTGCCAAGGCCCGATGCCCGTGGTGAGCGATGAGAATGGTTATGTGGTTTTTGAAACCGAGCTGGCGGCACAAACGGAAATCGTGGACGATCTCCAGACTCGGCTACGACAGTTCCTCGACGGCGAGCGGGATTACGAAGATGCCATCACAGTGGAGGAATACGTCGTTCCAGTGACGGTCCATCCAGATGGCGTGATCACCGACGAATCTGGGAACTGCTTTAGCCCATTTCCGTCGTGAATCGGTGGGAGCAGCCAATTCCGCGTGGCGTCCAAGAACATCACCGCGCTCTACGAAACGGTGGAGGTGGAGGAGGCGTGAGCGGGCGGGCAGAAAAACGTTCAACATCCAACATTCAACTTTGAACGTTCAAAGTTGAGCGTTGGATGTTGGAAGTTCATGGTTTTCCCCCGTGCCCGATGTCTTCACCAAGGCCAAGCGCAGCGACGTGATGTCGCGCATCCGCTCGCGGGGCAACGCGGGCACGGAGCTGGCGCTGGTGCGGGTGTTCCGCGCGAATGGAATCACGGGATGGCGGAGGCATCTGAAGTTGAGAGTGGGGGAGTTGAGAGTTGAGAGTCGGAAGAAAAGCACCTCATCCCGGCGCGGAGAGGGAGGAGCGCAGGTGCGTCGCCTTGCCTCTCAACCCTCAACTTTCAACTCTCAACTCGCCGTCCGGCCCGACTTCGTCTTTCCCAGACTCCGGATCGCGGTCTTTGTGGACGGCTGCTTCTGGCATGGCTGTCCCAAGCACGCGACGAAGCCGAAGGGCAACGCGGCGTTCTGGCGGAAGAAGTTCGCGGCCAACCGGGCGCGTGACCGGCTTGTGACGCTGACGTTGCGGCGCGCCGGCTGGTGCGTGCTGCGCATCTGGGAGCACGAGATGGCGCGGAAGAACGAGGTGCAGCTGCTGAAGCGGCTCCGGCGGGTTTTGTCGTGAGCGTGTGCCCGCGCTCCTCGCTCCGTCAGCGTTTCATCCGCGCTCTCCACCTCGAGTTTGAACAGAATTCGCCGGGCTCGGAGACCGGCGCTCCGGGGCCTACGCGGTCACTTCCAGCTTCACCGTTTGAATCTGGTTCTTTCCCGACTTCGGGAACGGACGCGGCATGGGCTGCGCGTGGCCGCCCTGGTCGATGGTGCGGCAGCGGAGTTCGTAGGTGCCGGGGGCGAGCGGGCGCGGTTGGCCGGTCCAGCGGCAGAGCGTGTAGCGCAGCGGCCATTCGCGCGGCTGCCCCGTCTTGGGATCGAACTGCACCGGGTGCAGCTTCGCGGGGTCGAAGCCCCTGATCGCGTCGGGGTCGAACGGCGCGATCTGCGCGTCCTGCCACGGTGCCTTCGAGAAATGCGGATCGTTCACGGGGAGCGGATCGCCGGTTTTGCGCAGCCAGTATTGCACCTTCGCGAGGCCGGAGACGCCGACCTGCGCGTTGCCGTGGATGGCGAGCGGTTCATCCGCCTTGATCTGCTCCGGCAACGCGGCGAAGCGTGCGAAGGTCTTGAGCCAGCTGTTGATGTCGTTGTTGCCGCTGGCGTAGGTGTCGTCGGACTGGTGGACGTTGGTGAAGGCGAGGCGCTGGAGCCATTTCACGGATTTGAACCCATACGCCTCGGGCACGATCATCCGCACGGGCCCGCCGCGTTCGCCGGTGAGGAATTCGCCGTTGAGCTTGTAGCAGAGCAGCACGGGCAGCTCGCCGGGCGGGTCCTCGAAGACGCGGTTCACCGGCAGGTAGCACTTGAAGATCTGCTTCGGGTCCTCGTTGTGGTGGCCGTAATAGTAAACGTGGCGCAGGTTCTCGACCGGGCCCGCGAGCCACAGGACGTCGCGCAACGGCACGCCCTCCCACAGCCCGTGCCCGAGCGGGTCGGAGATGTTGTTGCAGGTGATGACCTTGAAGTAGCTGGTCGCCCTGGTGCGCGCGATCTCCATGAGCCGGTCGAACGTGAGCGCGGTGCCGTCCGCCTTGAGCAGCGGGCGCCCGATCTTCGAGTTGCTTTCCGGGTCGGCGATGATTTCGAGCCGCCACGTCTCCCGCACCATGCCGATCTCGCGCTGTTTCTCGGGCGGCAGCTTGTAGGGCAGGGGATTGCCGCGCTCGACGTTGTAGAAATCGCCCGACTGCGTGATGCAACAGCCGCCGCTCTCGCACACGGGGCCGGCCTTCTTCTTCACCGCCGCCGCTGCTGCGACGGCATCCGTCGAGACGACTGAGGGCGCAGCCGCGGCCGCCGCGACGCCGGCGGTTCCGAGCCGGAGAAATTGCAGGCGGGAAATGGCGGACGGTTTCATGGCGGGATTGACTGGCTCACCAGACCTGGATTTTCAAATCGCCCGGGCCGGGCTTCTCGAAGGGGCCGGCGGTGGGCGCGGTGGCGCTGCGTTTCGCACCCAGATAATCCCTGTCGATGACCAGGCGCGAGCCGCCGGCGTCTTCGTAGGGCAGGTGCGGGATGCACGCCTTGCCAAGGGACTTCGTGGTGACCCGTGCGGTGGAGGCTGGCTTGAGATCCGGTGCGGATTGGAGCCGGAGGAAAACGCGGTCGCCTTCCTCCGCAATGGTCACTTTCACGTCAGCACCGGAGAGCATCAGCGGATTGATCTCCTTCGCAGAGGGCCGCGCGCCGTTGAGATAGATGTTGCCGCCGGTCTGGAGCGGGAACTCGCGGTTGTCATACATCCAGAGGCCGTGGCCGGCGTCGGACTGGGGTTTCTTTCCGTTCGCGACGCTGGCCGGGGCCTCGACGGCTCCGATGAAGATGTTGTTGAAGAACCGGTTGTCGCCGCCCTTGATGTTGACCAGCCCGGCGACCTTCGTTGAGTGGGCGGGATGAAACGGCGTGTCGCGCTTGGGTTCGGAGCGGCTGATGATTTTGCCGGCCATCAGATTGTGCGCATAGGCCCCGCCTTCGGAGACGTCCAGCAGCGTCGTTGGTGACAGGAAGATGTTGTTGTCCACGACGAACGGCCCGTGGTTCACCTCGACGAACAGGTCCTCGCGGGCGTTGTCGTGGAAAAGGTTTCGCGTGACGCGCGTGCCCTGCGCCATCCAGTCGAGCCACAGACCGCGCGTGGTGCGGTAGATGTGGTTGCGGCTGATCTCGGTGTCGATGGCGGCGTGAAACTTGATGCCCGCCATCTCCGCGCCGGTGAACAACTGCCGGACGTGGATGTCGTGGATGGTGTTGCCGGTGATGACGCTGAACGAGCAGCCCAGGCTGCCGACGATGCCGGCCTGTTCACAGTGCGAGACGGTGTTGTTGCGGACGATGTGATGGCCGATGTTTTCCTTCGTCCACGCGATGGGGTGGGCGTGCGCCCGTTCGATGGTCTTGACGTAGCCCTCGGCGCTGTTGGCGGAGGTGTTGTCGAACTCGTCGCCGTGCTTGCCGAGCGCGATGCCGGAGCAGACCGAGTGGCTGACAGTGTTGCTCTCGATGATCCAGCCCCTGCTCCAGTGAGTGCCGATGAGGCCGATCTGCCCGGCGGTCGGCGGCGCCCACGGCGTGGCGGCATGGCGCATCGTGAATCCGCGCACGGTGATGAAGTTCCGGCCCGGCTTGTCGGGATAGAAGACGGTCTGGCGCACGTTGATCTCGACCAGTTGCTCGTCCGGGCTGACGCCCTTGAACTGCGCCCAGATCGTCGTGCTCCCTTCGTCCACCTTGCCGAACCACAGCGGCGTCCCGGACGCCGGCTTCAGAACGTCGTCCAGCTTCGCCGCCTCGGTCAGCCACCCGCCGTTGAGATAGACCGCGCCGGTGTGATGCTCGCGGCCCTTCGGGTTGAACCAGTCGCCGCGGATGAGGTCGCCGTAGGGATTGAAGCCGCCGAAGAAGGAGTTCGGCAGCGTCACCTTCCAGACATCGTCCTGAACCTTCACCCAGCCTTTGACGGCCTCCGATCCCTTGATCTCCACGGTCTCGCCCCGTGCGGCCTGATAGACGATGCGCCTCCGCTCCGACCTGCCGCCGCGCGGCGGGTTGATGCGTTCGCGATAAACGCCCTCATGCACCGTGATGACATCGCCCGGCTGCGCCAGCCCGGCCGCGGCGGAGATCGTCCTGAGCGGCTTGGATGAAGAGCCCTTGTTTCCGTCGTCGCCCGCCACGGAAACGTGCCACTCCATGGCCGCGGCGGTGGCGACGCAGAACGTGAGCCCGCAGATGACGGCAAGCGCTTTCATGTGCCCCTTCTCAAGGGGACGTTTCAAATGGCCGGCAGCCGGAACCGGGGGCGGCGAGGCAAACTGCGGCGGGCCGCACGGCCGCGCGTCGCGGGACAACGTCCGCCTCAGCGCTTGGCCGGGGCCGGGCCCGTGCCCTTGACGCTGAAATCGTCGTAGTGAACGTCCACCGGACCCGTCGTGAGGCTGACCAGCGTCTTGTGATCGTGCGCGATGCCCTCGGACTTGAAGGAACCCACGACCTTGCCGTCGATGTTCACCTGCACGCTGCCATCCTTGGTCTGGATGACGAGCGTGTGCCAGTCCTGCAGCGCCAGCTTCACGGGCATGCTCTTGTTCTTCGTCGCCAGCATCGCCTTGTCCTCGGCGGTAAGCGCCGGAGGCGTCGCCTTCCTCTTCTCCTGGATGTCGTTGCGGAAGTTGCCGGTCTTCGCATCGCCGACCGACACGTTCGACGGGCTCACGCTGATGCTGCAAATGTGGCCGGCGTGCGAGCCCTTGTAGTCCTTGTCATCAAACCAGACGTTGAGGTTTTTGGCCTTGGCGCTGACGAAACGGAACTT
>JBAYGL010000057.1:0-16218 GCA_041666725.1 Limisphaerales bacterium | reverse complement strand
TTCAGCCTGACCGCTGGACAATCTTACAGCTACTACGTCATCGCCAAGAACTCGGCGGGCACCCGCCAGTCCAACACCATCAACGTCACCATGCCCAACGCGCCGGTGTCGCAGCCAATACTGTCCGTGACACCAGCGAATCCGACGACTCAACCTGCGACGGCTGGCTCAGTCAGTCTCAATGTGAACAATATCGGCAGTGGCACGATGAGCTACAGCTCCAGCGTGACCAGCGGTTCTTCTTGGCTGTCCATCTCATCTGGGGGCAGCGGCGGAAACAGCGGTGCCATCAGCGTCTCGTATGCGGCGAACACTGGCGCGCAGCGTTCCGGGACAATTCAGGTTACGGCCAGCGGGGCTTCGGGCAGCCCGGTATCGGTGGCGATCACCCAGGCCGGTTCGTCCGTCGTCGATTACCCTGGAGCGAGTTGGATAGCGGCTGGCCCCGGGCATTTTACTGAGGCGTCTCGAAGTCAGGCCGATGTGACAAGCATAATTATACATACAACCGAAGACGCCTATTATGGCGCGGCAATCGCGTGGTTTCAAGATCCTGCTGGAAACACGAGCGCTCATTACCTTGTGCAGCGGGACGGAAGTGTTGTGCAGTTGGTCAGGGAGAGGGATATTGCGCATCATGCGGGGGTTTGGCTTTGGAACCAGCGCTCCATCGGCATTGAAGTTGAGCGGTTAGCGAACGCCACGGAACTGATAGCAAATGCGCAGTATAGTGCGGTCAAAAATCTCGTAGATTCAATTAGAACTCGGTTTAATGTTCCCCTGGTGTTTCCTGCTACGAGTCCTCTCGCTTCACCAAGTGCTGTTGTCGATGGCATTGTCGGACATGGAAAAACTGTGGAGAACGGCGTAGACCCCGTCAACTGGGACTGGGCGGCTTTTCAAGCCATTTTTGGCTCCGGCGTGCCCGATTTAACTGTTGTTCAGCCAGTCGTGGTTTTGCCCTTGAGTGTAGTTCCAGGAGGCACGATACGTATAGACTGGACAGAGAAAAACCAAGGCCTAGCTGCGACCGCTTCAGCGCACAATACAAAGCTTTTTTTATCTAGCAGTGCTTATGGAACAACCCATGAAATAGGTTACTATGGCCCGATGACCACTTTGGGAGTTGGTGCAACCGCATCGTATTACGTTCCGAACGTAGTTGTTCCGGCATCTATTCCATCCGGAGATTATTATGTCACAGCATTTGTAGACTCCGACCAACAGGTTTCAGAAGGAAGCAACGAGAGTAACAATATCGGTAGTTCAAGTCCAACGAGACTTACCGTTGGCATCACCCCAACCAAAATCATTTCGTTGAGCGGCAGCTTGGTCTTTGGCAACGTGGCGGTGGGTTCACCCGCGCAGAGCACGCTGACCATTGCCAACACGGGCAACTCGGCCTTGACGGTCAGCGGCATTAACTACCCCAGCGGCTTCAGCGGCAACTGGTCCTCGGGCACGATTGCAGCGAACAGTTCGCAGCCTGTGACGGTGACATTCGCACCGACTTCCGCAGTCAGCTACAGCGGGGCCATCACCGTCAACTCCGATGCCACCAGCGGCGCAAACACGATTGCCGCCTCGGGAACCGGAACCTCCACCCCAACTCGCACCATTTCGTTGAGCGGCAGCCTTGCGTTTGGCAGCGTGGCAGTGGGATCGTCTGGGCAGAGCACGTTGACCATTGCCAACACAGGCAATTCGGACTTGACCGTCAGCAGCATCAGCTACCCTGACGGCTTCATCGGCAGTTGGATTTCCGGAACGATTGCGGCAGGTGGTTCGCAGCCTGTGACGGTGACATTCACACCGACTTCCACAGCCAGCTACAGCGGCACCATCACCGTCAACTCAGATAAGACCAGCGGCGTGAACACGATTGCCGCATCGGGAACCGGAACCTCCACCTCAATGCGACAGGTTTTCGGCACCGTCTGGAACGATGCTGACGGTAACCGTATGCTGGACGAAGGTGAACAGTCGTTGTCAGGCTGGACGGTGTATGCGGACTTAAATGGTAACGGGAATCGAGACAATGGCGAACCTTTCACCGTCTCTGACGCCAACGGAAACTATAAGCTCACCGGACTGTCGGCTGGATCCGTAGACGTTCGACTTGAGATGCAAAGCCAGTTCACGCAGACGCTGCCGGGCGCATCCGGTGCCGACCCCGGCAGCTTTCTCCAGATTCAGCTCAACTATCTCGACAACAAGCTCAGCGCCTCGCAGAAGGCAATTGTGGCCAGCGCGGTGGCCCGTTGGCAAGAGATGTTGCTTACATCACTGCCATTGCAAATTGATGTGGAGGTAAAGGCAATTGATGGTGCTGGCAACACAGCGGCCCAGGCAAGTCCTAGTATGTTTCGTTCTACGGGAGCGCCGTTGCCTTCTCGTGGGATAATCACTATTGACGAGGCAGACGTGGCTTCGGCGGAAAGCCAAGGCTGGCTTAAAAACCTTATACTGCATGAAATGGGGCATATCTTTGGCATCGGCTCCATGTGGAATAGTAGAGGACTTTTGACCGGAGCCGGTGGCGCAGACCCAAGGTTCACTGGTTCCAGGGGCACTGCAGAGTATCGTGCGATTTTCGGAACATCGGAGACATCGGCTCCAGTCGAGAACACAGGGGGAAGCGGCACTCGGGACAAGCACTGGCGAAAAAGTGTCTTCGGCGAGGAGTTGATGACAGGATCCGTAAGCCTCGGATCTACCACCAGCAGGATTACGGTAGGTGCGATGCACGACTTCGGCTATGCGGTAAACTATCTGGCAGCGGATGCGTATGCCAAACCCAGCGGCTCTGCACTGGTTCCGGCTGGTTTGGAAACAGGCCGGTGTGACTGTCAGGCGATGGTCCTTGCCGCTCTCGGCGTTTATGATCCGCCGCAACCCAATGCCCGCCGGACGGCCGCTGTGGGTGTTCCCAACACCTACCGAGTGAACCTCACAACACCGTCTCTCCACGGCTTTCATTTCGGAGTCGTGCCTAGCCAGCTATCCGCGCCAGTGATCACGAGCGCGGAGACGGCATCGGGAACGGTGAACCAATTCTTCAGCTATCAGATCACAGCGAACAACACACCGACGAGCTACAACGCCAACGGCCTGCCTGCTGGAGTGAGCGTCAACACGACCAGCGGCCTTATCAGTGGCACGCCCACGGCCAGCGGCATGTTCCCCGTGACCCTCTCAGCCGCCAACGCCGGGGGCACGGGGAACCAGTCGCTGACCTTGACCGTGAATCCGGCAACGCCGCCCGGCACGCTTCAGTTTACTACCAGCACGGCGACTGTGAGCGAGAGTGCAGGCACGTTGATGCTTACGGTGAGCCGCGCCGGCGGCAGCAGCGGCGCGGTGAGCGTGAGTTACGCGACGGCCAACGGCACGGCCACGGCGGGCAGCGACTACACCGCCACCAGCGGCACGCTGAACTGGCCCATTGCCGACACGGTGAGCAAGACGATTACCGTGCCTATCCTCAACGACTCCGTGCCGGAGAGCAGCGAGACCTTCACGGCAACGCTCACCAGCCCGACGGGCGGGGCGACCCTGGGCACGCCGAGCACGGCGACGGTGACGATCACGGATGATGACGGTGCGAATGTGAGTGCCACGCATTCTGCCGGGAGTTACAGGGCGGGCACAACGCTCACCATCAGCGGGCAGTTCACCTATCCCGCCATCAACCAACTCCAGTCGCTCAAATGGACGCCCACTTTGCCCGCAGGTTGGACGGTGGCCTCGGTGACCGGTGACGGCTCTCCCGACTTTCAATTCGGAGACATTGTGTTTGTTGGCTCATCCTTCCCCAATCCCATCATCCTGACCATCGTGTTGAACGTCCCTGCGGCGCAAACGGGCATCCAGCAAGTTTCGGCGGTGGTGGAATATCAACTCAACGGCATGGTCAATTCAGCCACGACGCCAGCCACGCCGGGTCCGTTGCTGGTGTCCCCGCTTGTTTATCACACGGCCGACTACCGGGATCCTGCCTGGGTGATTGATGGCTCGGAGGTGAACCGGGTGCTCTCCTACTGGCGTGCGGGCGGCTATCAACCCAATGCGGCGGGGTCGGATGGCTATTCGTCTGGTGCCACCGTGAGTCCGAGCGGACCACGCCATGCGGCGGATTACCGGGATCCTGCCTGGGTGATTGACGGCTCGGAGGTGAACCGGGTGCTCTCCTACTGGCGTGCGGGCGGCTACCAGGCTAACGCGGCGGGAGCGGACGGCTATTCCGCCGGGGCTGCGCCAGCTTCCTTGGGAGCAATTCCAGCCAGCCCTGTCAGCGGAAAACAGACAGTTAGACAGATCGCTGGGAGGCTCCAAGCGGCGGCTCTTGTGGCGGCGAGCACGGCCAGTCTGACGCAGAGTGGCCCGGCCACCTACACGGCGGGCGGGACTGTGACAATCACGAACCGTCTGGTCTATGGCGGAACTCTTACCGCGCTCCTGTTGCGCCCTCAGTTGCCTGTCGGCTGGACGATCACGGCGGTGGCGGGGGATGGCTCACCGGAATTGCGAAATGGGGAAATAGTCCCGACCGGCACTCTGCCAACGGGGCAGGTGGAGGTTCGTCATACGGTCCAGATTCCCGCCGGACAGAGCGGGAGCAAGTCCATCCGGACTGAGGTGGAAACAACGTATCTTGGGGACGCGAACGCAAGCGTGGCGTTCGGTGCTCCTGATCCGTTGGTGCTGCCCGAATTGGTTCCGCCCAACTCTCCGGCGGCGGTGACGCCTCCGACAGACTTGACCGTAAACGTCGGGCAGACGGCGACGTTCAGCATCGTGGCGTCGGGAACGGCTCCGCTGACCTACCAGTGGCGGAAGGCGGGGGCAAACCTCGTCACCGGCGGGAACATCAGCGGATCAACCAGCGCGACGTTGATGATTGCGAATGTGGGAACCAATGACGCCGGGGTGTTTGACGTGGTGGTGAGCAACTCAGTTGGAAGCATCACAAACAACGCGACGCTCACGGTGAACCGGCTGGCGCAAACCATCACGTTCCCAGCGTTGCCCAACAAGCTGCCCACGGATTCACCCTTCACGCTTGCCGCCACCAGCGATTCTGGTCGGACAGTGACATACCAGAGTTCCAATTTGGCCGTGGCCACCGTCTTAAACAGCACGGTCACCCTGACCGGGGTCGAGGGCGTCACGATCATCACCGCCTCGGAAGCGGGTAATGCCACATATCTGCCAGCGACCCCCGTATCTCAGTCGTTGACGGTGTCCGCCAGTTCACCCCGCATCTCCGCGCAACCGCAGAGCCAGACCAACAGCGTGGGAGCGAATGTCACATTCAACGTCACGGCTACGGGAGATGGCAGCCCCTTCACGTATCAATGGCGGTCCAACGGAGTTTCCATCGTGGGAGCAACAAGCAGCAGCCTGACGCTCCTCAATATCCAGACCAGCTACGAGGCTGGTTATGACGTGCAGGTGAGCAACGCGACCAACACGGTCACGAGCAGTGCCGCTACCCTCACGGTGAACTATCTGCCCGTCATCACGACTCAAGCAACCAACCTGACGGTGATTCGCGGGCAGAGCGCCAGCTTCACTGTGGTGGCCAACGGGAAACCCGCGCCGAGTTATCAATGGCGGAAGAACAGCACTGTGATTCCGAGCGCGACAAGCGCGACCTACACGATTGCGTCGGCCACCAATACGGATGCGGCGAGCTATGATGTGCTGGTGTTCAACACGGTCGGCACGAACACGAGCAGCGCGGTGACGCTGACCGTCAACGGTCCGGTAGAGATCACCACTCATCCGCAGAGTCAGACGACGAATGTCGGCTCCAATGTGACCTTTACCGTGCTCGCCTCGGGCACCGCGCCCATCGCGATTCAGTGGCGTTCCAACACGGTGCCCATTCTGGGGGCGACCGGCAGCAGCCTGGTCCTCAACAACGTGCAGACGAATTTTGAGGCAAGCTACGATGCGGTGCTGACGAACGTGGTCAACAGCGTCACCAGCAGTGTTGCCACGCTCACGGTAAACTTCGCACCGTATTTCACGCTCCAGCCAACCAGCCAGACGGTGACACAGGGCCAGGCGAACGTGAGTTTCACGGCGGCGGCCAGCGGCAAACCCATGCCGACGTATCAATGGCGCAAGGACGGCGCGAACATTTCGGGAGTCACGAGCGCCACCTACACCATCGCCAGTGTCTCTGCCGCAAGCGCGGGGAATTACGACGTGGTGGCGGGCAACTCGGTTGGTTCGATCACCAACACAACTCCGGCAACGCTGACGGTCAACGGTCCCGTGCAGATCACCAGCCAGCCGGCGAGTCAGACCGTCAATCGAGGTTCCACGCTGACACTGTCCGTTAACGCCAGCGGCACCGCGCCCATCTCCTACCAATGGAGGTTCGGCGGCACGGTCATTCTGAATGCCACCAATTCGGTGTATTCCCTGCTCAACATTCAGACCACCAATGCCGGCAACTATGACGTGGTGCTGGCGAATGTGGTGAACACCACGACGGGTTCAGTGGCGGTGGTCACGGTGGTCATTCCCGCCGGCATCCTCACGCAGCCCGTCAGCCGGACCGTGCTGCCTGGCAGCACGGTCACCTTCACCGCCGTTGCCGAAGGCACCGGCACGCTCACCTACCAGTGGACGAGGAACGGGCAGAACATATCCGGGGCGACCAGCTCCGTGCTGACGTTGAGCAATGTCACGACCAATGATCAGGCGGCCTACCGCGTCATCGTGGGCAACAGCCTGACCAGCGTGACCTCGGATCCCGCCATGCTCACCGTGGTGTCACGCCAGGTGAAGGTCGGGGATGTGCAGACAACCAACCTCACGGCGGGCGCGGTCTTGAATGTCTCGGTGATGCTCACCGGCAACGGCGCGGAAAACGCGGTGAGCCTGTCAGTGGCGTATGACACCAACTCGTTGACCTTGCTCAGCGTGTCGAACTACGTGACCGGGGCCACGCTTAACGTGACCAATGTCGCGACCAATGGACAGGTCGGCGTGCTCGTCACCAAGACCAACGGCCAGCCGTTTGCCGCCGGGTCGAACGGTCTGTTCGAGTTGCAGTTCACCGTCGGCACGGTAACCGGCCAACTGGCGGCTCCGTTGATTCTCCCGGGCACGCCGTTGCCCAACCTGGTGAGCGACGCGACCAACGGTGCGCTGGTCAGCGAATTTGCCGGCGGGTCTGTGACGTTCAAGACGGCTGTCTCGCCGACGGTGGCGACCAGCTCGGGATTGCTCGGGGAAACCTTCACCTTCGTCGCGCCTTCGGGCAGCAGCGGGGCAAGCTTCATCCGGGTGCTGATCTTCGACTTGGGAGTGGATTCTCTCGGCAATCCCATCCGCGTCAACAACGCCGACGGCACCAACGCCGCAGGGGTTCCCTTCGTGATATTCCCCGGAACCATCGCGCCAGGTCAGCGGGTTGACCTGGCCTTGGAATACTACGTGTCGGATCGGAAGACGGTGCCGGCACCGCGCCTGGTGACTGAAGTCGTAAGCGGCCTGTTGCCGGTGCCATCCGGCACAACTCTGGATGTGGAGCGTGTGCAAGTCTTCAATGGGCGTTTCCATGTGGACTTCAAGACCATCGCTGGCCGGCTCTACTACGTGCAGTATGCGGTCAGCATTGCCGGCCCGTGGGAAACGTCCTTCCCGCCCGTGGCAGGCACGGGCAGCACGGTGCAGTGGGTGGACAACGGACCCCCACGAACGTCCAGTCTGCCCGGTGGCGCTGGGAGCCGCTTCTACAGAATCCTGCTGGGTCAGTAAGCGACTGAAAACCCATTCTTAAGACAACACTTATGAAAGCTTCCACCCTCGGGCTCCTCGCCATCCTCTGCGGAGCCAGCATCAAGACAGTGGTCGGTGCCGAACCTGTGCGGAACCCGAACCGGGTTGCCTTCTCCGGCAAGTTTAGTTTCCTGATCGGTGCCGATTTCACAAGCTCGACTCCCCCGCCCGCCATCGGCGCGCCGGGCGCTTCCGGTGGCACCATCCCCAGCACGGCGGTGGACCGGTTCTACGACGACGGGTTCGTGCGCATTGACATCAGCGGCAACGCAGCCGGCACGACTTGGTTTTGGGGCTATAACGATGCCAGCCAAGTGGCCGGAGCCGGCACTCCGGGAGCGACATTGACTTTCCATTCGGCCCCATCGCCGGCGGACCAGTTTACGCGAGGCAGCCGGGATGAGGTGTTGCCGGGATTTGAGCTTTCGTATGGACGGGTGCTCAAGGAATGGGAGATACGGCCCGGTCGGATCGCCTCGTTCGGCCTGATGGGGAGCTTCGGATACACCGACCTGCGGCTGCGGGACTCCGGGGTGGCGGCGGGAACCGTCCTGCTCACCACCGACACTTATTTGATTGGGCCGGGCGTGCTGCCTCCCGCGCCACCTTTTTCCGGGACGTTCGCCGGCCCCGGAGGTGTGATCCCCGACAATCCCAACGGAGGGCGGGTCACCGCCCCTGCCGCCGCCACCGCAAGCGTTGTCAACCGGGTGGAAGGCAGGATGTATGCGGTGACTTTGGGACCATTCTTCGAGGTGCCTTTTCACGAGCGCCTGTTGGCGAAGTTCAGCGGCGGGCTGGCCGTGGCAATTGCCGACCGAACCTACACATTCTCCGAGACTGTCGCCGTCGTGGGGGCTCCTGTGATGAGCCGGTCCGGAACTGTCAGCTCGGCTGACTTGCTTGCGGGCGCAAGCTTTCAGATGGGTTTGGCATGGGCGATTACGGAGAGCTGGTCGCTGGACGTGGGCGGACAATACCAATACTTGGGAACCACCCGTCAGTCCGTGCTGGGAAAGACCGCCAGACTCGACCTGCAAAGCGCCGTGTCCCTGCTGGCCAGTGTAAATTTCCGCTTCTGAGCAGCCGTGCTGCGGGAGGACGGTCACAAGCGGAACAATCTCTTTTGTGTTCTTGAAGACGGATGATGTTCGGATAAGCGAGAGGCGAGAGATTCCCAGATCATGGGTTGCCGTGGCGACGAATCTCGACGGTGCGGCCCTGGTGGATTTCACCGACACGCTCGCGACCAGCAGGAGCCGGCGCTTTTATCGCGTCATCGAGAGATAATTTGCCCGTCCGTGTGGACAGGCCACGGGCGGGAGTGTGAGCATTCGTGTGCCGCTCCCGCCCGTGTTGTTTTCCGCCGCCCGGCGGACTTGCAAAGCCGCTCCCCAATGCCACCGTAACGCCGCCATGCGCGATGTCTCTGCCAGCAGCCAGCCCACGCCCGAGGAATTTCAACGGCGGCTCAACGACCTGATGCGCCACCTCCAGGCGCCGCCGCCATCCACGGGCGAGTCGCAGACGGGTTTCGATACCAGCGCGGAATCCCCGAACGGAGTTGCCGCCGGCGCCGAGTTTGATTTCAACCGCAGGCCACGCGACGTCAAAGCCCACCTCGACCGCTTCGTGATCCAGCAGGACGAGGCGAAGAAGGTGCTCAGCGTCGCGCTTTGCGACCACTACCATGCCGTGCAGGCCGCGCTCACGGGCAGGGCGATGCCGAACTACACGAAGCAGAACGTCATCCTGCTCGGCCCCACAGGCGTCGGGAAAACCTACCTCATCCGCAGCATGGCGGACCTCATCGGCGTGCCGTTCGTGAAGGCGGACGCCACGAAATTCAGCGAGACCGGCTACGTGGGCGGCGACGTGGAGGACATCGTCCGTGAACTCGTCCGCCGCGCCGATGGCAACGTCGCCCGCGCCCAGCACGGCATCATCTACATCGACGAGATCGACAAGCTTGCCAGCGCGCCCAATGCGTCCGGGCGCGACGTCAGCGGACGCGGCGTGCAGACCAACCTGCTCAAGCTCATGGAGGAGACCGAGGTGCCCGCGCGTTCGCCGCAGGACATGGCCGGCCAGATCCAGGCGATGATGGAAATGCAGCGCGGCAGCAGGAAGTCGCCCGCCACCATCAACACCAAGCACATCCTCTTCGTCGTCAGCGGCGCGTTTGACGGGCTGGACAAACTCGTCCGCAAGCGGCTGCGGGAGGCGACCATCGGTTTCGCCGCCCGCCCGAACTCCAGCGCGGACGCCGCAAGCGTGCTGGGCGAGGCGCAGACGCGGGACTTCATTGATTTTGGCTTCGAGCCGGAATTCATCGGGCGTCTGCCTGTGCGCGTCGTGTGCCAGCCGCTGGCCGTGGACGACCTTTTCCACATCCTCAAGACCAGCGAGGGCAGCATCATCCGCCAATACGAACAAGACTTCGCCGCCTACGGCATCGAGGTGCTCTTCCACGAGGACGGGCTGCGGCGCATCGCCGAGCGGGCGGGCGAGGAAATGACCGGGGCACGCGGCCTGATGACCGTGTGCGAGCGCGTGTTGAGGGACTTCAAGTTCGAGCTGCCCAGCACGCTCGTGAAGCGCTTTGTCGTCACACGCGAGCTGGTGGACCGTCCCGCCGCCGCGCTGAAGCAGCTCCTCGCCGACCACGCGACGGAGGAACGCGTCGTCATGCGCCAGCTCGTCCACGAGTTCGGCGAACGCTTCACCAAAGAGCATCACCTGGCCCTGCGTTTCACCGACGCCGCTGCGGATGCGCTCATTGTGGAAGCCCTGGAGAAGAAACTTTCCGTGCGCGATCTCTGCGGGCAGAAGTTCAAGGACTTCCAGTTCGGGCTCAAGCTCGTCTCCGGCAACACCGGGCGGAAGGAGTTCACCCTCGACACCGAGGCCGTGGCCGCGCCGGAGAAAACGTTGAGCGAGTGGGTCGTGGCCAGTTACCGGAAGGAAGGCTGATCCCCACAACGCAAGCCCGCCGCTTGCCTTCCGCGGTTGGCTGCGTCTAAGTTTTCGGCCCTTATGATGAAATTGACCTTCGTTCGCGGGCTGCTGGTGCTGGGCGGACTGCTCCTCGGCACCCCGGGCCATGGCGCAGAGATCCCCAGGAAAATTTCCACCGAAGCAGACCGCAACACCATCAACCCCGGCGAAGCGACGAAGGAGGCCGAGATGGCCGCCAAGAAGTTCAGGCTCGCCCCGGGGCTCAAGGTGGACCTCTGGGCCGCCGAGCCGCAGCTCGCCAACCCCGTGGCCTTCTGCATCGACGAACACGGGCGCATCTACGTCGCGGAAACGCACCGCCTCCATCAGGGCGTGACGGACATCCGCGGCCACATGAACTGGCTCGATGAGGAGCTCGCCGCCAGGACCACGGACGACATGCGCAAGCTCTTCCTGCGTCATCAATACGACGGCAGGACGAACGCCTCCGAGCGTGTCACGCTCATCGAGGACCGCACGGGAGCCGGACGCGCCACGCATTACAGCACGTTTGCCGACGGCATTTTCAATTCACCCGTGGACGGCCTCGGCGCGGGCCTGCTCGCGCGCCGGGGCAACGTCTGGTTCGCCAACGTCCCGAACCTCTGGCTGCTCCGCGACAACGACGGCGATGGCCGGCCGGATGGTTCAACGGACGTGCGCAAGGCAGTCTTCACGGGCTTCGGCGTGCGCGTGGGCTTCCTCGGTCACGATCTGCACGGCCTGCGAATCGGGCCGGACGGCAGGCTCTACTTCAGCATGGGGGACCGCGGTGCGAACGTGAAGTCGCTCGAAGGCCGGACCGTCGCGGCACCGGAGATGGGCGCGATTTTCCGCTGCAACCAGGACGGGACGGATCTGGAAATCTTCCACTTCGGCCTGCGCAATCCGCAGGAGCTGGCGTTTGACGAGTTCGGCAACCTTTTCACCGGCGACAACAACTCCGACGGCGGCGACCCCGCCCGCTGGGTCTATGCGGCGGAGGGTGGCGACAGCGGCTGGCGAGTCGGCTGGCAGTTCATTGAAAAAGCACCGTGGACACAACGGCGCGGCCCGTGGCTCGACGAGCGCATGTGCTATCCCGAGGATCGCGCCGCCCACATGCTGCCGCCCATCGCCAACATCGCCAACGGCCCCAGCGGACTCACCCACTATCCCGGCACCGGGCTGCCTGCGAAATATGACGGCCATTTCCTGCTCTGCGACTTCAAGGGGGCCAGTTCCGCCAGCGGCGTCTGGAGCTTCCAGATGCAGCCCAAGGGAGCGGGCTTTGAACTGGTGGACAAGGAAAAGTTCATCTGGAACGCCCTCGCGACTGACGTGGAGTTTGGCTACGACGGCCACGTTTATTTCTCCGACTGGATCGAGGGCTGGGCGATGAGCGGCAAGGGCCGGCTCTACCGCATCTCCGATCCCTCCACCGTCAAGGACGCGCAGGAAGTGAAAACCCTCTTCGCCAGCGGCTTTGCCAGTCGCTCCGTGGACGAACTCAAGGGCCTGCTCGCCCACCGTGACCAACGCGTGCGGCAGGAAGCCCAGTTCACCCTGGTCGAAAAGGGCAACGAGGGTTTTCAGGCGCTGGCTGAAGCCGCAGCGAAAGGAAAATCACTTCTGACCCGGATTCACGGAGTCTGGGGGCTTGGGCAACTGAGCGCATCCAAAGCCCAAGGTTCAAAGTCCAGGCTCCAAAGTCTCACGGGGCTGCGTCCGCTGCTCGCCGATGCTGAGGCCGAAGTCCGCGCACAAGCCGCCAAGGTGCTCGGCGACGCCCGCGACCCCGAGTCCCGGAGCGCCATCACGACACTCCTGGCCGATGCCAGCCCGCGAGTCCGCCATCTCGCCGCGATTGCCATCGGCAAGCTGCGCGCTCCCGCCGCAGTGCCCGCGCTCGTGAAACTCATCACGGACAACGCGGACAAGGACGCTGTTCTCCGGCACTCCGGCGTGGCCGGCCTGCTCGGATGCACGGATGCCAGGACCATTGCCGCGCTGAAGTCACATGTGTCGCCATCCGTGCGCATCGCCGCCGTCGTCGCGCTGCGTCGCCTCGAACGAACGGAAGTCAGCCAGTTCCTCGCCGATGGCGATCCGCGCGTCGTGCTCGAAGCCGCCCGCGCCATCAGCGAGGTTCCGATTGCCCCCGCCCTGCCCGCCCTGGCCGCGCTCAAGCCCGATCTCGCGAAGTTCAATGATTACCAGAAGCCCGCCCTGCTCCGGCGCATTCTCAGTGCGAACAACCACATGGGCGACACCGCCGCCGCCACGCGCCTTGCCGCGCTCGCCAATGAATCCGCCGTGCCCGGTGCGATCCGTGCCGAGGCCCTTGATCTCCTCGCCGACTGGGCCAGGCCCTCGGGCCGCGACCGCATCACCGGCCTGTGGCGTCCCCTGCCCTCCCGTGACGCAAAGGTTTCGGCCGCCGCCGTGAGACCCGTGCTGGCCGCAGCACTGCGCATGAGTTCGACCGATGTCCGCCTCGCCGCCGTGAAGGCCGCATCCCAGCTTGACGTAAGCGAGGTCAACCCGGTTCTCCTTGAGCTTGTCTCTGACATCAGGGCCGACAGCAGCGTTCGCGTCGGCGCGTTGAACCGCCTGGCCGATACAAAGGACGCGCAGCTCGCCGCCGCCCTCGACGTCGCTGCCAAAGACAAGGCCGAGGCGCTTCGGATCGCCGCCACGAGCATCCGGGCGAAGGCCGGCAAGGGCGGAGCGGTCACGCCGTTGCGAACCATCCTCAAGCAGGGCACGGTCGGCGAAAAGCAGAACGCCATCGCCACGCTCGGCGGCATTCCCGGCGCGGAGGCCGACGGGGTGATCGCATCCCTGACGGATGAGCTGGTGGCCGGCAAGCTCGCCCCCGAACTGCTGCTGGAGTTGCTGGAAGCCGCCGAAAAGCGCACCGACGCCAGGGTGAAAGCCGG
Source organism: Limisphaerales bacterium (assembly GCA_041666725.1). Taxonomy (GTDB): domain Bacteria; phylum Verrucomicrobiota; class Verrucomicrobiia; order Limisphaerales; family SXTU01; genus SXTU01. Next base: position 2,500 of record JBAYGL010000057.1, on the reverse strand, counting down.
CCTCGACCGGTTCAAAGCCCAGCGCAGACCCGACGACCTGCTGTGGAACTACCGTTCTGCGCTCGCCGGCGGCAACGCGGCCTCCGGGAGGAAGATTTTCCTGGAGCGCGTCGAGGCCTCGTGCGCCCGATGCCACAAGGTCGGCCCGGACGGCGGCGAGGTGGGCCCCGTCCTCGACGGCATCGCCTCAAAGCAGACGCGAGAGTATCTGCTGGAGTCCCTCGTTGCCCCGAATGCGAAAATTGCACCGGGTTTCGAAAGCCTGGTCGTCGTGCTGAAGGACGGACGCAACTTCGCCGGTGTCACCAAGCCCGGCGCCCCCGATGAAATCGTCATCAACTCGCCCGAGGATGGAATCTTGAAATTCAAGCAGTCGGAGATCGCAAGAACGCAGAAAGGCCAGTCCGCGATGCCCGACACGATGATTCAGGTCCTCTCCAAGCGGGACATCCGGGATCTCGTGGAGTTTCTCGGATCGCTCAAGTAGGCCCCATGGTCGCGACTTCAGTTTGATCACCAGCAGTGTTGGGTTTGCAGCCTGAAGGTGATGCCCATTGTTCCCTGATGGGCTGTGTCAGAAATGCCATCGCCTGCACAAAGAGCAAATCTGCCGATGTTACTTTCATGCATCTGAAAGAAGTCAGCCTCGACAACAGGGCTGTTTTCGCCGACGGTAGCGAAGATTAAACATTACATGCGAACCGGCCAAGAACTCATCAAAGCGACGAAGCAATATGCACACGACAGCACAGCCCGGAGTTGGTGGTATGTGCTCTCCACGACGGGAATGCTGGTGGCCGCTCTCGCGGGAACGCTCTGGAACTACTCGTTCGGCGCGAAGCTCTTGTGCAGCGTGTTTGCGGGTCTGCTGGTCCTCCGGCTGTTCGTGATCTATCACGACCAGCAGCACCACGCCATCCTGCCCAAGTCCTTCCTTGCGGAAATTTTCATGCGCGTGTTCGGCATCCTCGCCCTGAGCGCGAGCAGCATCTGGCGCAGCTCGCACAACCACCATCACAACCACAACTCCAAGCTGCGCGGCTCGCACATCGGCTCTTTTCCGATCATGACGAAGACGCAGTTCCAGAAGACCACGCGGGCCAAGCGCTTCTGGTATCTCTTTGCGCGCCACCCGCTGACCATCCTCTTCGGCTACGTGTTCGTCTTCCTTCTGGGGATGTGCGTCAACCCGTTCTTCAACAACCCCCGCAAGCACTACGACTGCCTCATCTCGCTGCTGCTGCACCTCACGATCTCCACCCTGCTCTACGTGGGCTACGGATGGCAGGCCGTGCTGCTGACGCAGACGCTGCCGCACTTCATCGCCTATTCGATCGGCTCCTACCTCTTCTACGCGCAGCACAACTTCCCGGCCGTCTCGTTCAAGGAGAACGCCGGCTGGACCTACGAGAAGGCCGCGCTGGACTCGTCGAGCTACATGCGCACCAGCCGGCTCATGGCGTGGTTCACGGCCAACATCGGCTACCACCACATCCACCACCTCAACTCGCACATTCCCTTCTACCGGCTGCCGGAAGCCCTGCGGGAGGTGCCGGAATTGCAGGCTGCCAAGACGACTTCCTTCCATCCCGTGGAAATGATCCGCTGCCTCCGCCTGAAGGTCTGGGACACTGACGAGCAACGCATGGTCCCGCTGCCCAAGGCCGGCTGATCCGCCCGCTCGGCCCCGCCTGGTTGCCGCTTGACTCACTCCCGCCGCGCATGACGATGCGTCCATGCGTTTGGTCATCCTGCTGTTTGCCGCCCTGGTAATCGTCCCGCCGCCCGCCCGCGCCGTGGACGCGCTCGGCGACTACATCCGAAAGCCAGACGATTCATTTGCGTGGAAACAGGCCGAGCAGCGAGACGTGGATGGCTTCACCGCCACCCGCCTGGATCTGACTTCGCAGACCTGGCGCGGGCACGCCTGGCAGCATCAGGTGCTGGTCGTGCGACCGCCGCAGGTGCGGAACAAGGACATCGCCCTCCTCTTCATCACCGGCGATGGCGACGTGAGCAAGCTCTTCAACCTGCTCAAGACATTGTCCGAACGCGCCGGCGCCGTGGCAGCCGCCGTCAACCGCGTCCCCAACCAACCCCTCCACGACGGACGCAAGGAGGACGCGCTCATCGCCTTCACGTTCAACGAATACATCAAGACCGGCGACCGCGAGTGGCCCCTGCTCTTCCCCATGACCAAGTCCGCCGTCCGCGCCATGGACGCGGTGCAGGCTTTCACCAGCCGGGGAGGAGGCGCGAAGCCCGTGCGGTTCGTCGTCACCGGCGCATCCAAGCGCGGCTGGACCACCTGGCTCACCGCCGCCGCCGATGCACGGGTCGCCGGCATCGCGCCGATGGTCATCGACATGCTGAACATGAAGGCGCAGACGCAGTGGGCGCAGAAAGTCTACGGGGCTCAAAGCCAGCAAATCCGCGACTACACCGACCTCAACCTCGTCGAGCGCATGGACGACCCTCGCATGGTGGAAATCCGCTCCTG
>JBAYGL010000056.1:0-16425 GCA_041666725.1 Limisphaerales bacterium | reverse complement strand
TGAGGATTTCCTTCTCGGTGGGGCGGCCTTCGCGCTTGAAGTAGCTGCCGGGGAACTTGCCGCACGCGGCGGCCTTCTCGCGGTAGTCCACGGTGAGCGGGAAGAACTCCTGCCCGTCCTTGGCCTTCACCGCGGCGACGGCGGCGGTGAGGATGATGGTTTCGCCGAACTGGACGATGACGGCTCCGTCTGCCTGCTTGGCGATTTTGCCGGACTCAATGGAAAGAGTTTGCCCTCCGACTTGGGCGGTTACTTTGACTGACATGGTTTCTTCTGGTGTTTCGGCCCGCCCACCCGGAGGAACTTCAGTGAGCACTCGACGGCGCGGGTGCTGAATGAAATTTCCCCATGGTGACGGGCCGGTTTCTTAGCGGCGGGATGGGTGTGTGTCGAAGCCGGGCGTCGCCGCAAAGGCCGCCCGGCTCCGAAATTGAAAAGCCCGGCGGTTACTTGCGGAGCTTGAGCTTCTTGGTGATGGCCAGATAACGGCTGTTGTCCGTGGTCTGGAGGTAATCGAGCAGCCGGCGGCGCTGGCCGACCATGATGAGCAGCCCGCGACGGGAGCTGTGGTCCTTCTTGTTGCCCTGGAGGTGCCCGGTCAGGTGATTGATGCGCTCGGTGAGCAGGGCGACCTGGACGTCGGCGGAGCCGGTGTCCTTCGCGTGGAGCTGGTGGTCCGTGACGATTTTCTTCTTAGTCAGTGCTTCCATACTTTCGTTTTTCGATAATGAAGAGCGCAGCCTAGGGCACTGCACGCTGCGTGTAAAGCCGTTTTTCCCGGCGAGTTCACTGCAAACCAGCCTGTGGAGAGGACGTTTCGAGATTCTTCCGAAGCTGGTTTGCGACAGCTCCGCCAGTGGAAGACTGCGCTGAAGCGACGGGGTGCGACTGGGCTCCGGTTGAGCCTTGAACGGTGGCCACTCACGGTGCCAGGAGCTTCTTCAGCACCGAATCCGTCCGCTCGTCAAAAATCTTCCGCCATTCCGGGGCCACGAGGCAGTCGCAGTCCTCCTGCGCGTAGCCGGTGTTCTTCCGCTGCGCCTCGGTGGGCAGGTAGAAGAGGTAGCCGTTGGTGTAGCCGGCGACGAACGTGAACTTGCCCGGCGCACGCTTCTTCACCGCGAGGCCCAGCTCCACCGTCAGCTCGCCGGGGAACGTCACCATCACGAAGTCGCCGATGCGCATGCCGGACATCTCGACATCGAGCGTTGGCGTGCCCGCCGCAACGGCCTCGGCGTGGTGGCGCTTGAGCAGCGCGAGGTTCACCTGCAAATGCGTGAGCCGCTCCATCGCCTGGATGTTTTGCAGGTAGGCCTCGACGTTCGCGCGGTTCTCGGCGTCGAGCTTCGCCAAGGCGTCGCGGCCCTGCGACTTCTCGTGGAGGTAGCCGTAGTTGTGATAGCCGGGGAAATCCGGCGAGAGCTTGTGCTGGAGGAACAGCGGGAGGAACGCCTTGAAGTTCAGGCTCGTGCCTCGAAACGATTTCAACAGCCGCGCCTGCTCCGACTCAATCGCTGCGATGCGCTTCTGATAGTCCGCCGCGCGCGGCAGCGACACCGCCTCGCGCACGACGCGCAGCGGGCTGGCCTCGCCGGTCTTGATGCCGCGCGCCGCCCGCAGCGCGCTCAAGCCGAGCAGATTCCCGTAAGCCTCCGCGTCGTGCGGATGCTGCGTGGCCTTGTAGAGCGATGGGTTGATGTCGCCCGCGCAACCCTGCACGAAGAACGCCATCACGCCCTCGCCGAAATTCTCCTCGATGACCTTCGAGGCGAAGCCGGGGAAATCCGCCGTGTTCCCGCCGGCGGGCACGCCGTGAATGGGATGACACGCGAAGTTGTAAACCAGCGCGAAGGGCCGGCCATCCGCGCGGTCGAGGCGCAGCAGGCCAATCTCCGCGTCCACGGGGCCGACACTCGCCACGTCCTCGTCGCGTGGCGTCGCGTAAGCGCGGCGGAGGTCCAGCTCGCTGCCGTCCTTCAGCTTGAGCCGGCGGTTCTCCATGATGCGGTCCTCGCGCCCGCGCCCGGCTCCGGCTCGCACAGGCACCAGATTCTTCGCCGCCTCCTTCACGGCCTGCACCGTGAGCGCGTCGGTGTCCGCGCGCACGATACTGTGGCAATGGCTGGCGTTGACCAACACGCTCGCGGCCGGAATGGCCAACTCCCGCTGCAACTCCGCGCGCACCTTGCCGAGGTAATCATTCCCGATGCGCCCGATGCCGCCGATGGCCACCGCATCCACCGTGACGAGCACGACGGTGGTGGAGCCGTCCTTGAGCACGAGCGCCTTCACGTAGGAAGGGTCGTTCACCGGCCCCGCCGCGCGGTCCGTGATGTCCACCTTGGCGACACCAGCGAGGAGTTGGGCGGCGTGGGCCGGCGTGGAGGTGAATAGTGCGAGCACCAGCGCGACGAGCAACCCAGAGGGTTGCCAGCCATTAGCCGGGGGGTGAGCGCCAGCGACACCCCCGGAACCGGTATGCGATGCAGGCCGCACCCTGAAGGGGTGCCAGAAGCAGCCGCCCAACGAACGCCGCTGGCATCCCTCCGGGATGCTTCCGTCACGGGGGCGTTGACCGGGGGTGTCGTCGCGCCGTGCGCTCCTCAACCCCCGGCTAATGGCTGGCAAGCCTCCGGCTTGCGTGCGGGACGCGCTTCGTGCTCCGTCTTGAGGTCCATCGCTCAACTCACCATTGGACATTGGGCATTGATTGGTCATTGGGAATTGGACATTGGTCATTCCGCCGGCTGTCACTTCTTCTCAATCAACTCCTCCAGCCTTCCCCACAGCACCTGCTCCAGATGCTCGCGCACCGGCTCGACGGTGATGCGGTTCACGATTTCGCTGGCGAAGGCGTGGGTGAGCAGGCGGCGGGCGTTCACCTCGCTGATGCCGCGCGTGCGGCAGTAGAAGAGCGCCTCGTCGTTGAGCTGGCCCACGGTCGCGCCGTGCGTGCACTTCACGTCGTCGGCGAGGATTTCGAGTTGGGGCTTGGTGTCCACGATCGCGGTGTCGGTGACCAGGAGGTTCCGGCTGGTCTGCTTGGCGTCGGTCTTCTGCGCGTCTTTGCGAACGAAGATTTTGCCGTTGAACACGCCGCGCGAGTGGCCGCCGAGAATGCCGTGGTAGAACTCGTGGCTGGCGCAGTGCGGCACCGCGTGGTCGGCGACGGTGTGGTGGTCCACGAGCTGTTTGCCACCGACGGCGTAGAGGCCGTTCATCACGCAATCCACGCCCTGGCCGGTCATGACGAGGTTGATGTTGTGCCGCGCCAGCCGCGCGCCGGTGCTGATGCTGTGGGAGAGGAACCGGCTGTCGCGTGCAAGCGTTGCTTGCACGGTCGCGATGTGGAATGCCTCCAAGTTCTCTTCCTGGAATTTCGCGTGCTCAATGTTCGCGCCCTCGCCGACGGCAATTTCCGTGACGGCATTGGTGAAGTGCGCCGCGCCGCCAAGGCTGACGTAGTGCTCCACGATTTTGGCGGAGCTGTTCGCGCCAGCAACGATGAGGTTGCGCGGCTGCGCGGTGTTCGCCGCATCGCCGGGGACGCTGACGAAGAGCAGGTGAAGCGGCTCGGCGGCCACGGCATTCGGCGCGAGTGCGATGAACGCGCCGTCGGCGATGAACGCGGTGTTCAGCGCGGAGAAGCCGCTGCCGTCCACGCTGGCGTGATGGGCGAGGTGGGCTTCGACGAGCTTGTCACCCTTGGCGAGGGCGGCGGCGAGGTTCGTGATGGTCACGCCTGGCTGGGGCGCGGGCAGGGCGGAAAGGGCAGGGGAGAAGTGGCCGTTCACGAAGACAAGCCGCGAGCCAGTCCAGCCGGGGAAGGCGAACGGAGCGATTTGTTCGACGGTGACCGCGGCGACCGTGGTGGCAGCGGGTTTGAACGCAAGCTTCGTGATGCCGGTGACCGGCGTGTAAATCCAGTCTTCGAGCTTCGTGGTGGGGAGGCCGAGTTCCGTGAAATGCGTCACGCCGTTGAGGCGAAGTGTGCGCAGCCATTCCGGGCCGGGAGCGGAGTTGGCGAATGCCTCGGCGGCGGCGAGGTGCGGCGTGGGTTCGAATTTGGACTTGGTGGCGGTCATGCGTTCAGAACAGGGAAGGTTGGGAGTGATGCGCGCGTTCGTGCCGTGCGGGCTGCGTGGTGCGCGTGGCGCGAGTAACTCGTTCGGCTCGCTCGTCGGAAGCAGCCTGAAGGGCTGCCGGAATACAGCCCAGGGTTGGGCGAAGCCCTACCCTGGGTAACGGAGACAAAGCATGGCGCGCCCTGAATGGGCGCAGGAACCGCGAGCAATCCAACGCACCAGAAGAACCGCTCCGGTGCCCCTTCAGGGCACAGCCCAAATCAACCGACCAACCCAGGGTAGCGCTGCGCGCAACCCTGGGCTGTATTCCAGTAGCCCGTTGGGCTACGAGAACAGCGAGCAAGTCACGGGTTTCACCGCGTTGCGAGTTGATTGGTTGGGCGAGTTGCATTTCGTGCCGTTCGTGCCGAGCAATGCCCGGCGCTCCGGTTACTTGCCGTTCTTGCCGATGAGCCAGTCGTAGCCTTTTTCCTCCAGCTCCAGCGCGAGTTCCTTGCCGCCGGACTTGATGATTTGGCCGTTCCAAAGCACATGCACGAAGTCGGGCACGATGTAGTTCAGCAGGCGCTGGTAATGCGTGATGACGATGGCGGCGTTGTCGGGGCGCTTCAGCTTGTTCACTCCCTCGGCGACGATGCGCAACGCGTCGATGTCCAGGCCGGAGTCCGTCTCGTCAAGGACGGCGAGCTTCGGGTCGAGCACGGCCATCTGGAAGATTTCGTTGCGCTTCTTTTCGCCGCCGGAGAAGCCCTCGTTGACGGAGCGCTTGAGCATGCCCTCGGGCAGCTCGAGCAGCTTCATCTTCTCCCTCACGATGGCGAGGAAGTCCACGGCGTCCACCTCCTCCAGCTTGCGGTGCTTGCGCTGCTCGTTGTAGGCGGCGCGCAGGAAGTAGGTGTTGTTCACGCCGGGAATCTCGACGGGATACTGGAAGGCGAGGAAGAGCCCCTCGCGCGCGCGGTCCTCGGGCGGCAGCGCAATCAAGTCCTTGCCGTCGTAGGTCACGGAGCCACCGGTCACGTCGTAGCCTTTGCGGCCCGCGAGGACGTAGCCGAGCGTGCTCTTGCCGGAGCCGTTCGGTCCCATGATGGCGTGGACTTCGCCGGGGCGGACGGTGAGGTTGATGCCCTTGAGGATTTGTTTGCCGTTGATGCCGGCGCTGAGGTCTTTGATTTCGATGAGGGGTTTTTTCATTCGGAAAGTATTCAGTGTTCAGTTTTCAGGTTGCAGTCGCAGGTTCATAGAACTTCACCTTGCCACTGCGGCGAAGTTGCTCATCGCGTTCACGGTAATGGGAAAGCATGGCGCGCACATCGTAGTTAAAGCTGGCAGCAATCCGCTCCTTCACCTTGCGAACCTCGGCGACAATCGGGTCAACTTCAGCATCGGCTCCCATGAATTGCTGTGGAGTTCCGATGGCGGGGCATTTGTGACCGAACGAGCGGCAGACGGATTCGAGATTGTGCCTGTTGTGAGCGTTAGCGAGGTGGCGCAAGTTCAAGCTCACGAGGAGCGGTATCCCATGAACCGCAGCAATCGCGAAGTGCTTGGCCGCGCGCTCGGCCTCTGCTGGCAGAGCTTGCTGATTTAAGATTGCCTGCGCCAGCGCACTGGCATCGGACGTCAGCGATAGCGTCGGCAGGTTTTCGAGTTTGCTCCGAATCTGTTTTGGCAGTGCAATGCCGTCCGCATCCAACTCGTTGAGGAGGCTTTCCGAAACGAACGCCTTGTATTTCGCAAGCCGTCGCTCCCACCACCGTTTTGCCATCTCATGAAGATAGCGCTGCTTTACATCGCGACTGGGCCGGACGACCAAGTAGCTGACGATGGTGGTTTCGAGGTAGAGGCGGGCTTTCATTTCGCTTAGACCTTGTCGCCAGCGGACTGAGCTGCGCCGAAGGCGCGTTCAACTAGTTCTGCGAGATGTTCGCACTGGGGTGTGAACACAAGGAGCCACCTGCGAGCTTGGAGGATACTACCTTTCTCGCTCCGCCATTCTGATTCGTCGCCGGTAAAGCTATGACGCTCCAAGAGCTTGTCCTTCAGCAACCCAACGTGCTTTAGCTTCAAAGCCCACCTGCCTAGCGCTTCATCCAAGTCCACCGGTGAAGCATCGTTTTCGGAGCCTCCGGCTCCTCCCCAAACTGAGTCAAACTTCTCGGTGCTCAACGTGATTTCAATTCCAGAAGGAGTTCGTTTTCCACCGTTGGTTTCGTCCTTCAGACTCATCCTCAGTTCGGCGTAATACTTGAAAAGGTCATACAACTCAGAGTCGGTCATCTGTTCGGCTGCCATCAAGATTTGCTCCTCGCCACTGTTCGCACGCCTGCCCTCGCAGCAGAGCTTTCCAACCAACAAGCCGATTACGCGGGGCCCTAGTGTCTTGGATGCAGCAAATGACACCTTCCTGTATGCGTCAAAAAGCACTTCGGTTCGTTCTTCATCTGCGTAAATTTCGTTCAGCAGTGAGTCAACCTTCGCTTCCTCTTTACCTGTTGCGAGTTCCTGCTGAATGGCTTGGGTGAAGGCAGCAAAAAACCGTTCAGCACGGTAGCGTGTCCACCGTTCGATTACTCGCTCCTTGAACTTGTCCTTAACAAGCTCAATCCCCTTTTCAAGCACCCAAACACCGACTTTGGTTTCAATAGCCATGGTTTCAGTAGTGCGTGAATCACCCCACACTCCCATCCAAACTCACCCCCAGCAGTTTTTGCGCTTCGACAGCGAACTCCATCGGCAGCTCGCGGAAGACTTCCTTGCAAAAGCCGTTCACAATCATGTTCACGGCGTCCTGCGTCTCGATGCCGCGCTGGTTCAGGTAGAAAATCTGGTCCTCGCCAATCTTCGACGTGCTGGCCTCGTGCTCGACCTGTGCGGTCGGGTTTTGCACGTCAATGTAGGGGAAGGTGTGCGCGCCGCATTTGTCGCCGAGCAGGAGGGAGTCGCACTGGGAGAAGTTGCGGGCGTTGGTCGCGCCTTTCATCACTTTCACCTGGCCACGATAGCTGTTCTGGCCGCGCCCGGCGCTGATGCCCTTGCTGACGATGGTGCTGCGGGTGTTCTTGCCGATGTGAATCATCTTCGTGCCGGTGTCGGCCTGCTGCATGTTGTTCGTCAGCGCGACGGAGTAGAACTCGCCCTGCGAATTGTCGCCCTGCAAAATGCAGCTCGGATACTTCCAGGTGATGGCCGAGCCGGTCTCGACCTGCGTCCAGGAAATCTTCGAGTTCGCGCCTTTGCAAAGACCGCGCTTGGTGACGAAGTTGTAGATGCCGCCCTTGCCTTCCTTGTCGCCGGGATACCAGTTCTGGACGGTGCTGTATTTGATCTGCGCGCTCTCCATCGCGATGAGTTCCACAACGGCGGCATGAAGCTGGTTTTCATCGCGCATCGGGGCGGTGCAGCCTTCGAGGTAGCTGACGTAAGCGCCCTCGTCCGCGACGATAAGCGTGCGCTCGAACTGGCCGGTGTTCGCGGCCTCGATGCGGAAGTAGGTGGACAGCTCCATCGGGCAGCGGACGCCCTTGGGGATGTAGCAGAAGGAACCGTCGGTGAAGACGGCGGAGTTCAGCGCGGCGTAGAAGTTGTCCGTGTGCGGCACGACGGAGCCGAGATATTTCTGCACGAGGTCCGGGTGATGCGCGACGGCCTCGGAGAACGAGCTAAAGATGATGCCCTGCTTGGCCAGTTCCGTCTTGAAGGTGGTCGCGACAGACACGCTGTCCACGACGGCGTCCACGGCCACGCCGCTGAGACGCTTCTGTTCGTTGAGCGAAATGCCCAGCTTGTCGAAGGTCTTGCGCAGCTCGGGGTCCACCTCGTCGAGCGAGTTGAGCGTCTTCTTCTGCTTCGGCGCGGAGTAGTAGCTGATGGCTTGATAATCCGGCTGCGTGTAGTGAACGTTCGGCCATTTCGGCTCGGTCATCGTCTGCCAGTGGCGGAAGGCTTTCAACCGCCACTCAGTCAACCACGTCGGCTCGTTCTTTTTGGCCGAGATGAAACGGATGGTGGCCTCACTCAAGCCCGGCGGGACCGTGTCGGACTCGATATTCGTGACGAAGCCGTATTTGTAGTCGGATGCGACGATCTCTTCGATGGTGTTGAGGGATTCGCTCATGAAAAGAGGGGGTTAACCGGGGATGGACACGAAGAAACACGAATGGGGGATGGGAAGAAAACCATTGCCCGCGAAACACGCGAATGAACGCGAAAGGGAAGGGCGCTTTCGCGCCGTTGGCTTGCCACGCGGCTCTTCAATTCGTGTCTCTTCGTGTCCATTCGTGGTTGAAATTACTTCGCCTTCGCCGCGCAGTCGGGGCAGAGGCCGTGGAGGTTGGTTTCGATGTTCTTCAGGCGGAAGCCGCGCGGGAGTTTGATGTCCGCGTCCTCTGCGGAAATCGTCTGGAGGATGTCGTAGATGCTGCCGCACTGATCGCAGTAGAAATGTGAGTGATCCTGCATGTTCGGGCAATAACGTGTTGCACCGCGATCCAGCGTGACTTGCCGGACAAGACCGCACTTCACCAGCGCGTCGAGGCAGTTGTAAACCGTTGCCATGGAAATCTCCGGCATCTTGTTCTTGGCGCGGAGGAAAACCTGGTCTGCCGTCGGGTGGTCCATCTTCTCCCGCAACGCCTCGTGAACCTGCTGGCGCTGGGGCGTGAGGCGAAGGCCGCTGTTGGCCAGCCTCTCGTTCAGGTCGTTTTCCGGCGGACGGTTGGGTGGAGCCGCAATCATGGCCCCAAGGTTATCGGATAAGCCGACAAGGGCAAGATTTAGAATTATTCTAAATATGAGCCGGTCCGAAACACACCGCGCGGAGACTGAGCCAAGGACCTGACGCCACGTTTCGCGTGGGGGAAATCAAAAAATGGTTTCGGGAACGAACAGAGTGTCTCCGTCGCGCAGGAGCACGTTCTTTGATTGCCCGTTCAGAATCTTCTTCACATCAATGACCAGTGTCTCGGTTTTGTCAGGGGTGCTTTTGCGAATGATCCTGACCTTGACGAGATTCCCCGCCCGGGTCGCGTCCCCGACGGATGCGAGCGCATCCAAAACCGTGGCTCCTGCGGGGAGGATGCAGCGGGAGGGGGTTCTGACTGCGCCAAGAACGTTTACCGTGATCGGAAGATTCGCGTCTTGCGCAGAGACACCAGATGTAATGAACGCGGAGAGGAGCAAGGAGCTGAGAAAAGATTTGAAATTCATAATTTTGAGACGAGTCGTCCGATGCCAGAAGACTAGATATGGAGCTCAACACTTGGCAAGCCGGTTCATCAGGAAATCTCCGGAGACTCCAATTTTTGTGCCGTCGGGCCGCTGGTTCTCAGCCCTTCACCTGGGCGAGGCAGTGTGTGAGGTAGGGCAGGAGCTGCTTCTTGCGGGAGACGACGCCGTCGAGCTGGAAGATTCCGGGTTCGAGCTTGGGGTAGTCCACTTTGTCGATGAACGCCTTCGCGCCGGCGACCAGCAGGAGGGAGGCCTGCAGCACCACGTCGGTGACCAGCAGGGTGGCGATGTAGTAGCCCTTTTGCTCGCGGTATTCCTCCAGCGCGGTGAGCACCTCGTTCTTGCGCTTCCAGAACTGGTCGAAGCCCAGTTCTTCAATTTGTGCGACGCTGAAGACGCGGCCGCCTTCGGCATATTCCTTGCAATCCGTGGTGATGGCCTGCGCGGCGGGCTTGGTGGTGAGCAGCGAGCCGGACGCGAAGAGCTTCTCCGTGAATTCAGTGGCGTTGACGCCGGAGATTTTTTCCAGCCTGGCCAGGATTTCGGCGTCGCGCGACGTGGTGGTGGGCGAGGTGAGGTTGAGCGTGTCGGAAACAAGGCCGGCGAGAAGCAGCCCCGCGATGCTGGGCGGCAGCTCGACGCCGTAGCGGAAAAAGCAGTCGGCCACGATGGTGCTGGTGGAGCCGACGGGTTCGTTGCGGAAGAGGATGGGCTGCTGCGTGGTCAGCGCGCCGATGCGGTGGTGGTCGATGATCTCGGTGATCTCGACGCGGTCCGCGCCGGCGACCGCCTGGGAGAGTTCGTTGTGATCCACAAGGATGAGCTTGCGATCCACCTTCTTGAGGAAATCGGACTTGGACAGGATGCCGACGGTGCGGCCCGTCCGGTCCACGACGGGGAAGGCCTGGAAGGCTGATTCCGTCGCGATGGGTTGCACGTTGGCGAGCGGCTCGTCCTCGCGGAAGGTGAGGAAGTGTTCGTGCAGCATGTGGCTCACGGAGATGGCTCCGCGGCAGAGCATCGCGGTGGTGGCGGTGTCGTGCGGCGAGAGGATGAGGCTGACCTCGTTCTTCTTCGCGGCCTGGATGGTTTTGGGCTCAACCTGCAGGCCACCGGTGACGATGACCAGCCGCACGCGTTCGCGGATGGCGAGGTTCTGCACATCCCAGCGATCCCCAACGACGACGGCGAGCTTTTCGTGCGGATAGTTTGCGAGCCGTTCGCCGAAGGATTCCACGCCCATCGCGCCGATCATGAGGATGAGATCCTCTTCGCGGTCCGGCTCCACAGAGAAAACCATGTCGCCCTCCAGCGTCTTGGCCAGATGACGGATGGAGGAAAGGACGCGGCGCGAATCGAAGAGGCGGTTGCCGGGCGTGAAGAAGAACTTGCTCAACTTGAAGAGCGAGAGCAGCCCGCGGCAGGAGCGGTCTTCATTGAGCACGGGCAGCACGCGGATGTTGCGCTCGTCCATGATGCCAAGCGCCTCGCTCACGGAGGCGCTGGGCGGGACGGCGACGACGTTGGTCTGCATGACGTCGCGCACGGTGGGGGACACGTCGGCGACAAAGCGCGGGGCCGGGACGTGGAAGGATTTCAGGACGAAATCAATGCGGTCGTTGGTGTCGCCGCAGCGGACGGCCTCGACGTTGGGCGTGCCGGTGCGGCGCTTGAATTCCGCATAGCCGATGGCCGAGCAGATGGCGTCGGTGTCAGGGTTCCGATGGCCGATGACAAGAATGTCGTTCATGTGTGCGTGGCGCAGTCCGCCAAGGCGCGCTTCCAATAGCCGCAGATGCGGCGTTGCGCAAGTCTCCGGCTGGGCCGCTGTTGATAAACAAGCTTCAAGTGCTTGCCGCCGGGCGGGCTTCTGCCAAGACTTCCGCGTGGCCGACAATCAACGTCACTCCCGCCTGTGCGGCTTGCTTCCGGTCCTGGCCGGGCTGTTGCAACTGGCCCTGCTCGCCGGTTGCACGACGCCACGGCCGGGCGCGCTGCTCCGGCGTCAGGGGGATGAGATCATCGTTGCCGGGCAGCTCTTCCACACCGGCACCCGCGTGGTGACCTGGATGGACCCGGACGGTTACGACGCCTATCGCACTGAGCGCCGCTTCGCACCGTTGGACCAGTCTTCCTGGGAGACTTCGCATGTCGCCGTGGCCGCGCTGAAGACTCCGAACCGCTACGGACTCCGCTCCAGCGGCCTGACCGACGCGCAGGCCGAACGCGTGAGAGGCGGCGGGTGGGATCTGCCGTTGTTGCGTGAAAAGGTGGACCAGTTCGTCCTGCACTACGACGCAGCAGGCACGGGCAGGCAGTGCTTCAAGGTGCTGCACGATCATCGCGGCCTGAGCGTTCATTTCCTGCTCGATCTCGACGGGACGATTTATCAGACGCTCGATCTCAAGGAGCGGGCGTGGCACGCGACCACATCGAACACGCGGAGCATCGGCATCGAGATCGCCAACATCGGCGCGTTCGCCCCCGGCGAGCAGAAGATGTTTGAGGAGTGGTATCAGCGGGACGACACCGGCTGGCCGCGGGTGGTGATGCCAGCCCGGATCGGCGAGCCGGGGGTGCTCGCTCCGAACTTCATCGCGCGTCCGGCGCGCAAGGAGCCGGTCGTGGGCACGGTGCAGGGCCGGCGGTTGCAACAATACGATTTCACTCCGGAGCAATACGCCGCGCTCGCACGGCTGACAGCCACGCTGTGCAAGGTTTTCCCCAAAATCCATTGTGACTGTCCCCGGGACGCCGCCGGCCAGCTCGTCACCGGCAAGCTGTCCGGAGACGCGCTGGAGAAATATCAGGGCATTCTGGGGCATTATCACATCCAGACGGACAAGCTGGATCCCGGCCCGGCATTCCAGTGGGAGCGCGTCATCGGAGATGCGAGGAAACTACTGAAATGAAGGCGATGCGTGCCGCGTGCTGTGCGTTTCGAGAACAGGGTTGTCCTCCGGTAGGGCGAGACTCTGTCGAGCCCCATTTGCCGACGGAGTCGGCGCGAGCGAAGCGAGCATCACACTGCTGGCTGGAGACGCTCGCTCCGCTCGCCTCGCTGCGCTCGATACGGGGCTCGACGGAGTCTCGCCCTACCGGATTTTCATCCGCCTCCACACCTCGGCGGCTACCCGCATGAAGTATTTCAAGGCCATCGCTGCGATGTCCCTGAATCGCGTCATCGGGGACGGAAACCGGATTCCCTGGCATTTGCCGGAGGATTTCAAGTGGTTCAAGCAGATCACGACCGGAAATGTGGTTGTCATGGGGCGCAAGACTTTCGAAAGTTTGGGCAAACCGTTGCCAGAGCGAATCAACGTGGTCTTGACGCGCCATCCGACCCGAGTTCGAAAAGAGCATCCTGACTTGTTTGCTAACTCGAAAATCGGAGTTCGAGCTGGGGCGTTGAAGGAGTCATTTCAGCTTCAACTTCCGAAAGTTGGTGGCCCGCGCAAAACTGAAATACGGCTCGAAAGAAATTTTCTTAAGCTAGACCCGAACGAGTTCTCAACCGACGTCTTCATCTGCGGCGGCGCGCAAATCTACGGACAGGCTCTGCCGCTCTGCTCCGACCTGTTTCTCACGCTCGTGAAACGCGAGGTGGCTGGCGACGCCATTTTCCCGCCCTTCGAGGATCGCTTCGAACTCGTCGCCGAACTGCGCGACACACCGGAGTTCAAGATTCTTCACTACCGGAACCGTGGCCTCACATCCCACCAGCCGCCGCGCACCGACGCGTGACCCGGTCGGCGCGACGCGCACGCTGTTCAAGCAGGCGTTTGGCCATGCGCCCACGCATCTAGTCCAGGCCCCGGCGCGGCTGGAGTTGCTCGGCAGCCACGCCGAGTGGAACGACGGGCTGGCGCTCGCGGTGGCGGTGGACCGGCACCTGTGCCTCGCCAGCGCACCGCGCACCGACGGCCGCATCGAAGCCGTCACGTCCGCGTATCCTCAGCGCGAAGTTTTTTGGCTCAGCGAGTTCGCGCCCAATCCTGATGCTCCGTGGACCGTGCTGTTGAAGGCCATGCTGCGGCGCCTGCGAGATCGAGGCGTCCATTTCGGCGGCTTCAACGCGGCCGTGCACAGCGAGATTCCGCCCGGCGCGGGCTACGGCAGTTCCGGAGCGCTGCTTGCGGCGACGGCGCTCACCATCCGGGAACTGTATCCGCACAAGCTCACGGAGACGGGGGCGGTCATCAGCCGGCGCACCGGCCGTCGGGTGCCCGCACCGACGAAGCTGGAGCGGCTGCGGACCGCACAACTTTGTCGCCAGGCGGGCGAAGGACTCGTGGGCGAGGCGGGCGGGCGGCTCGACGCGCTGGCTTCACTGTGCGGGGAGGAATTCAGCGCCGTGCTCGTGGACGCGCAGCAGGGCACGGTCGAGGTGCTGCCGCTCATTGGTGAAATGGCCTTGGTCGTCTGCGACACCGGGCGTTTCAATCCCATCGTCGAGGCGCAGTCCGCCGCGCTGCGCTTCCACTGCGCGGGCGCGGCGCGGGTGCTGGGCGTGAAATCACTTCGCGCGGTGGAGCCCGCCCGGCTCAAGGCCGCCCGTGACCGGCTCACCGCCCGGCAGCATGCGTGCGCCTACCACGTAGTCGGCGAGAACCAGCGGGTGGTGGCCGCCGAACGGGCGTTGCGCGAAGGAGACCTGGGGCAGTTCGGCCAATACCTCTTCCAGAGCCACGAGAGCGCGCGGGAGTTTTTTCAGAACAGCTCGCCGGAGATGGAGTTGCTCGTGGAACTGGCCCGCGCGCATCCGGCCTGCCTCGGAGCACGGCTGTCTGGTCACGGCTTCGGCGGCTACACGGTGAACCTCGTGCTGTGGAATGATGCGGATGAGTTTTGTGCCCGGATGGAGGAAGGCTACGCGAAGTCCGCCGGGCGGAAGCTCAAGACGCTGCGGTGCCGCGTGGTGGACGGGGCGGAGGCGCGTTAGCAGTGGTGCGGTGAAACCCGCTTGAAGCAGTCGGGCCGGTCGCCCACTCTTCCGGCGGGCGACTCCGAATCCATGCCTGAGCAGTCGGCTTGGCGGACGGGGGGAACCAATGCGGCCAACAACACCAGCAATCCTTTATGTCAGGTCAAGGCTTTCACGTTCACGGACCGCACGATCACGAAGTTGAACATGCCGTCCAAGGCGCGCACGACGCGCACGGGGGCGGGCATCACTCCCCCAGCATCACGAGCCAGGTCGCCATGTTCACGGCGATCGTGGCCACCGTGGGGGCGATCTTCGGTTACATGTCGGGCGCCACCCAGGCCAATGCCGGACTTTTCAAAAACAACGCGGCCATCAAGAAGACGGAGGCGTCCAACCAGTGGAATTATTACCAGGCCAAAAGCGGCAAGCAGAACCTTGCCGAGCTGGCGTTGGAGATCGTCGCCACCACCAGGAGGGGGTTCTACGAGGGAGAGATCAAGCGCTACAAAGCTGAGAAAGCGGACATCAAGAAGGAGGCGGAGAAAATGGAGGTGGAAGCCAAGGTGTGGGATCAGCGCTCGGACTTGGAGATCCATCAGCACCATCGCTGGGCACAAGCCACGACGCTGCTCCAGGTTTCGATTGCCCTGGCGGCCATCGCCCTGCTGACCCGCAAGCGCTGGCTCCTGAAGGGCATGTATGCACTGGCCGCCACCGGTGCGGTGGTTGGAGTTCTGGCGATGCTGCACATCTGAGCCGACACGATCCCGTCATTGTTTCAATCGCAGGGATTCCAGCGATGCCGGGTCCGAGCCGCCCGCTTCAATCACGCTCAGGTCGCCGACAAGTTCGGAGAGCATGACGGGGATGTCGCCGGCGGGGATGGGCAGATACTTGCCGGTGGCGGTGGCGATGATCTGCCCGGCTGCGTCGCGCAACTCCGCCTTGGCTTCGAAGATTTTATCGCGCCGGTTGGCGGTCAGCTCGGCGCTCACCGCGAGTTCCGCGTCCGGTTTCGCGGGCTGCTGGAAGCGCACGGTCATCTCCGCACAGTAGGCGAAGCGCCGCGTGCCCACCGCGACCGCCCAGACCATTATTTCGTCGAGGACGGTCGCCAGGATGCCGCCGTGCGTGACGCCCTTGAAGCCGATGTGCTCGGCGCTCGGCGTAAAACGGGTGTGAACTTTCTGGCCGTCGGAATGGAAGCGGAGCTTGAGACCGTGGGCGTTCGACTCTCCACAGACAAAACAGGAGTGCGTGTGGGGGAGGGAGCGCATTGAAATGTCGAATGACGAATTCCGAAAGCTTCCTGAACCAGCAGGGCGGACGGGCAGGCGCTCTTCGCTGCCCGCTGGCATCTTCCTCACACCGTCATGATTTCTTTTTCCTTCGTCGCGAGGTGGGCTTCGAGCTTGGCGATGTATTGGTCGGTGAGTTTTTGCACCTCGGCCTCGGCGGTTTTCACTTCATCCTCGGAGATGCCGCCGTTCTTGCCTTCCTTCTTCAAGGCTTCCAGCGCGTCGCGTCGGATCTGTCGGATGGCGATCTTGCCGTTCTCGGCCATGGCCTTGACGGCTTTTACGAACTTCTGGCGCTGCTCGGTGCTGAGGTCGGGCAGGACGATGCGGATGAACTTGCCCTGCACCGCCGGGTTCAGGCCGAGGTTGGCCTTCTGGATGGCCTTCTCAATCGGCCCGACGCTGCCCTGGTCCCAAGGCTGGATCATGAGCATGCGCGACTCGGGGACGGAGATGTTCGCCAGCTCCTTGATGCGCATCATGGCACCGTAAACTTCCGCCTGGATGTTCTCCACCAGCGCGGGCGAGGCCTTGCCGGTGCGCACGCCGGAGAACTCATGCTCCACATGCTGCTCGCTCTTGAGCATTTTTTCCTCTGCGTCCAATAAAACGTCGTCGAGTGCCATAGGTGGGTGGGTTGATAGTCGAGAGTTCGGAGTTCAGCAACGGGGAAGCGTCGGGGGGGCGGATCAGTTCGTCACCAGCGTTCCCACCTTTTCGCCCATCACCACGCGCTTGATGTTGTGCGGCTTGAAGAGGTCGAAGACGATGATGGGCATCTGGTTGTCCATGCAGAGCGCGAAGGCGGCGGCGTCCATCACCTTGAGCTGCTGCGAGAGCGCGTCGTGGTAGCTGATCTGCGAATAACGCTTCGCGCCGGGGTTCT
>JBAYGL010000055.1:0-17022 GCA_041666725.1 Limisphaerales bacterium | reverse complement strand
ACCTCCGGCGACTGCCGCTCAATCATCTTTTTCGCCGAGCGCACCGTATGCACATACCCCAGCTCCTTGAGCCGGCGGATGATGAACGGCTCGAACAGCACGAGCGCCATCTTCTTGGGCAGGCCGCACTGGTGCAGCTTGAGTTCGGGACCGATGACGATGACGGAACGGCCGGAGTAATCGACGCGTTTGCCGAGCAGGTTCTGACGGAAGCGGCCGGACTTGCCCTTGAGCATGTCGGACAGCGACTTGAGCGAGCGGTTGCCGGCGCCGGTGACAGCACGACCGTGACGGCCGTTGTCGAACAACGCGTCCACCGCCTCCTGCAACATGCGCTTTTCGTTGCGGATGATGACTTCGGGCGTCTTGAGCTGGAGAAGGTTCTTCAACCGGTTGTTGCGGTTGATGACACGACGGTAGAGGTCGTTGAGGTCCGACGTGGCGAAACGTCCGCCTTCCAGCGGCACAAGCGGGCGCAAGTCCGGCGGAATCACCGGCAGCACCGTGAGCACCATCCACTCCGGCCGGGTCTTCGAGCCGAGGAAGCCCTGATGGAGCTTGATGCGCCGGGCGAGCTTCTTGCGGATCTGCTTCGACTTCGTCTCGGTCATCGCAATCTGCAACTCGTCCACCGTCTTCTGGAGGTCCAGACGCGCGAGCGCGTCACGGACGCCCTCCGCCCCGATCTTGGCCGTGAAGGCGTCGGCACCGTAGGTCTCCTTCGCCTCGCGATATTCGTGTTCGCTCAGGAGCTGATGCTGCTTGAGCGGCGTGTTGCCGGGATCAATGACGAGGTAGTCCTCGTAGTAGATGACGCGCTCGAGATTGCGGGCCGTCATGTCGAGCATGAGGCCGAGGCGCGAGGGCATGCACTTGAAGAACCAGATGTGCGAGACCGGCACGGACAGCTCGATGTGGCCCATGCGCTCGCGGCGCACGCGGGCGAGGGTGACCTCGACGCCGCAACGGTCGCAGACCACGCCGCGGTGCTTGATGCGCTTATACTTGCCGCACGAGCACTCCCAGTCCTTCACGGGACCGAAGATGCGCTCGCAGAACAAGCCGCCTTTTTCGGGCTTGAACGTGCGGTAGTTGATGGTCTCCGGATTCTTGACCTCGCCCTTGGACCAGGTGCGCATGATCTCCGGGCTGGCGACTGTGATGCTGACGTAATCAACCAGGTTGACCTTTTCCAAGCCGAGCAGTTCGCGGGCGGTTTCTTTGGCGCTAATCATAATGTTTAGTGCGTGGGTTGTTACGTTGAATCAGAGGGCGGCGAGCAGCGCCTGCGGGTTCGGGGCCTGATTGGCGGAGTCCACCGGGTTGGTGTAGCCGACCTTCACGTCGAGGCCGAGTGACTGCATTTCTTTCACGAGCACGTTGAACGACTCGGGAACGCCGGCCTCGAGGGCGTTGTCGCCCTTGACGATCGCCTCGTAGATGCGGGTGCGGCCCTGAACGTCGTCGGACTTCACGGTCAGGAGCTCCTGCAACGTGTAGGCCGCGCCGTAGGCTTCCATCGCCCACACTTCCATTTCGCCGAAGCGCTGGCCGCCATACTGCGCCTTGCCGCCCAGCGGCTGCTGGGTGACGAGCGAGTAGGGTCCGACGGCGCGGGCGTGAATCTTGTCCGCAACCAGGTGGCCGAGCTTCATCATGTAAATGAAGCCCACGACAATCTCCTGGTCGAAGGATTCGCCGGTGCGGCCGTCGTAGAGGGTCGCCTTGCCGTGCTCGCCGACGAGCGGCTGGCCGACTTCCTTCTTGTGCAAATCTCCGGCTTCCTTGAGGTAGCCGCGGATTTCCTTTTCCTTGATGCCGTCGAAGACGGGCGTGGCGAACTTGAGACCGAGGAACTTCGCCGCCCAGCCCAGGTGCGTCTCGAGGAGCTGGCCGACGTTCATGCGCGAAGGCACGCCCAGCGGGTTCAGCACGATGTCCACCGGAGTGCCGTCCGCGAGGAACGGGAGGTCCTCCTCGGGCACGATCTTGGCGACGACGCCCTTGTTGCCGTGGCGTCCGGCCATCTTGTCGCCAACGGAAAGCTTGCGCTTCGAGGCGATGTAAACCTTGACCTGCTTGACCACGCCGGGGTCGACGTCCTCGCCGGCCTCGGAGCGTTCAACTTCCTCGTCATGCTGCATCTGGAGGTCGTCGAACTTCTTTTTGAAGCCGGCGATGATCTCGTTGATCTTGTTGCGGATGGGCGACGGATCGATCTCGATCTTGTCGTAAACCAGCGCGAGCTTGCGGAGCAGGGTCTTGGTGATCTTCCGGTTGGCCGGGATGATGATCTCGCCCGTCTCGGCGTTGGTCACGTCGAGCGGGATTTTCTCGCCGAGCAGGATGTTCGAGAGCGCCTCGGTGAGCTGGTCACGGAGCGTCTCGATCTTGCCCTTGAACTCCTCGTCAACGACCTTCTGGGCGCGCTTGGCGTCCTTGTCCACCGGCTTGGCCGTGGCGGCCACGCCGTCGGCCGGCTTCTTGGCCGAAACCTTGACGTCCATGACGATGCCGTAGGTGCCGGAGGGCACCTTCAGCGAGGTGTCCTTCACGTCCGCAGCCTTTTCGCCGAAGATGGCGCGGAGCAGGCGCTCTTCCGGCGCGAGTTCGGTCTCCGACTTCGGGGTGATCTTGCCCACGAGGATGTCGCCGGGCTTCACTTCCGCACCGATGCGGATGACGCCGTCGGGGCCGAGGTTCCGGAGCGCTTCCTCGCCCAGGTTCGGGATGTCGCGGGTGATTTCCTCCGGCCCGAGCTTGGTGTCGCGGGCACCGACCTCGAACTCATCGATGTGGATGGACGTGAACACGTCGTCCTTCACGATGCGCTCGCTGATCAGGATCGCGTCCTCGAAGTTGTAGCCGTTCCACGGCATGAACGCGACGAGCACGTTGCGGCCGAGGGCGAGTTCTCCGCCCTGGGTGCAGGGACCGTCGGCGATGATCTGGCCCTTCTTGATCGTGTCGCCCCGGGCGACGAGCGGCTGCTGGTTGACGCAGGTCGCCGCGTTGGAACGCATGAACTTGCGGAGGCGGTAAATCCAGACGCCATCTTCGGGCGCATGCTTGAGCTTCTTCTTGCTCTCGGGGATTTTCCCGTCCTTCGTGATGATGATCTCGTCGCCGGAGACGCTGGCAACCTTGCCACCCTCCTCGGCAATGAGCACGGCGATGGAGTCGCGCGCAACGCGCTCTTCGAGACCGGTGGCCACGAAGGGAGCTTCCGTGATGAGCAGCGGCACGGCCTGGCGCTGCATGTTCGAGCCCATCAACGCGCGGTTCGCGTCGTCGTGCTCGAGGAACGGAATGAGGCCGGCCGCCACGGACACGAGCTGCTTGGGCGACACGTCCATGTAGTCCACTTCCTGCGGCTCCACGTCCACGAAGTCGCCCTTGCGGCGGCACGTGACGGTGGGGTTCATGAAGTGGCCCTTGTCATCGAACGGCGCGTTGGCCTGCGCGATGGTGAAGCCTTCCTCGCGGTCGCCCGTGAGATAGTCGAGTTCGCCGGTGACGCGCCCCTTCACGACCTTGCGGTAGGGAGTCTCGATGAAGCCGAAATCGTTCACGCGCGCAAAGGTTGCGAGCGAGGCGATGAGGCCGATGTTCGGACCTTCGGGCGTTTCAATCGGGCAGATACGGCCATAGTGCGACGGATGAACGTCGCGGACCTCGAAGCCGGCGCGATCGCGCGAGAGTCCCCCCGGTCCAAGGGCCGACAGGCGGCGCTTGTGGGTCAACTCGGCGAGCGGGTTGATCTGGTCCATGAACTGGCTCAACTGCGAGCGGCCGAAGAAGTCACGCACGACGGCGGAGAGCGCCTTCGGGTTGATGAGCTTTGCGGGCGTCATCGTGTCCACTTCCTGGTCGAACAACGTCATGCGCTCCTTGACGAGGCGCTCGGTGCGGGCCAGACCGACACGGCACTGGTTGGCGAGAAGCTCCCCCACGGTGCGGACGCGGCGGCTGCCGAGATGGTCGATGTCGTCCACGCTCCCCTGCCCCTTCTTGAGCTTGAGAAGATACTTCGTGGCGTGAACCAGGTCGGCCTTCGTGAGAATGCGCGAGGTCGCGGTGTCACCGAAGTTGAGCTTCTGATTGATCTTGTAGCGGCCCACGCGACCGAGGTCATAGCGCTTCGGGTCGAAGAACAGGCGCTTGATGAGCGCCCGTGCGTTGGCGGCGGTGGGCGGATCGCCAGGACGGAGGCGGCGGTAAATGTCCTTGAGCGCCTCTTCCTCGTTCTTGGTCGGATCCTTCTTGAGGCACTTGATGACGATGCCGTCATCCACCGAGGTGTCCACGACCTTGATCTTGGTCACACCCAGCTCGGCGATCTGCTTGACGACCGCCTTGGAGAGCGGCTCGAAGGCGCGTGCGACGACGATGTTCTTGTCTCCATCGACGGCGTCCTCGACGAGCACCTTGTTGGCGATGTCCTCAAGCCCCTCGGCCTTCTTCACGGATAGCTCCTCGATCTCGTAGAAAAGCTTGATGATTTCCTCGTCGGTGCCGCGGATGACATCCTTCTTGGGCTTTTCATCGCCGTCGAGGAACGCAAGCGCGCGGAACAGCGTGGTCGTCAGGAATTTCCTGCGGCGCTTTTTGCGGTCGAGATACACATAGAGCATGTCGCTCGTGTCGAACTGGGCCTCATACCAGGAGCCGCGGTCGGGAATGATGCGGAAGCTGTGGAGCTTCTTGCCGTTCGGGTGGGTGGTCTCCTCGAATGCAAGGCCCGGGGAACGGTGAAGCTGGCTGACGATGACGCGCTCGGCACCGTTGATCACGAAGGTGCCCTGCGGGGTCATCAGGGGCAGCTCGCCCATGAAAACCTTTTCCTCCTTCGCCCCGCGCGCCTCGTCACGGAGGCGGAAGGTCACATGCAGCGGCGCACCAAAGGTCAACCCCTCGCGGATGCTGTCGAGCCAGGAGAGCTTCGGGTCGCCAATCTCGAAACCGGTGTATTCGAGAACGGTCTTGCCATCGTAACTCTCGATCGGGAAAACCTCGTTGAAGACGGACTGAAGCCCGAGATTCTTGCGCTTGGAGGGCGCAACCTGTGATTGCAGGAACTCGATGTAGGAGTTGACCTGTATCTCGATCAAGTTGGGCGGCACGAGCGGCTCCTTGATCTTACCGAAGTTGATGCGTTCTGCGTTGCGCGTTGGCATTTTATTCTTTCGGGCTGGCCTGGCACCTGCCGGGCATTTTCATTACCGGACAAAAAGAGGCAGTCTTCCGGGTCTCCCTCGGAAGTCCGCCATCAAGACTCTTGACTACTTCTGCAAAAAAACTGGGCATCGGCATCTGTCCAACTCCTCCCTCGGGAGGAAGAGCGGGCAGCGGCCCGACCGGGCCGCCGCCCGCCGTGGACGACAATCTTACTTGAGTTCGACCTTCGCGCCGGCTTCCTCGAGCTTCTTCTTGGCAGCCTCGGCTTCGGCCTTGGGAACGCCTTCGAGCACGGGCTTCGGGGCACCCTCGACCAGCGCCTTGGCCTCGGCGAGGCCCAGACCGGCCTTGACCTCGCGGACAGCCTTGATCGCGCCAATCTTGTTGGCGCCGGCTTCCTTGAGAATCACGTCGAAGGTGTCCTTGACCTCAGCGGGAGCAGCGGCGGCAGCGCCACCACCGGCGGCGGCCACGGCGACAGGAGCGGCGGCGGTCACGCCCCACTTGCCTTCCAACTGCTTCACCAGATCAGCGGCTTCCAAAACGGTCAGCGCGCTCAACTCATCAACCAACTTTGCGATATCAGCCATGTTACCTTTCATTAGTCTCGTCGCCCCCGGAGCCCCGGAGATTTGAGCCAGCAGCCGCTGACCGACGATTCACTCTGTTTGTTTCGTTGTTTGTTCCCCGCCGGCAGACGAGCCGGCGGAAATTGTTCAGGCGGCCTTGTCGGCCTTGGCCTTGATCACACGCGCAAGCTGTGAGCCGGGCGTGTTGATGAGCGCGACAAGTTTCTGCGCCGGGGCCTGCAGCACCCCCAGCAGCTTGCCACGCAGGACTTCAAGCGAGGGCAGGTCAGCGAGGGCGAGGAGGTCCGCGCTTTCGAGGCGCTTGTTGCCGAGATGGCCGAACTTGAGCTTCGGCTTCTCGAACTCGGCGGCGAAGTTCTTCAGCGTCTTCGCGGCGGCGGAGACATCCTTCTGGCCGGTGACGACGGCGATCTGGCCCGTCAACGTGCCCGAAAGGTCGGCCAGCCCGGCCTCCTTGGCGGCGATGCGGAAGATGCTGTTCTTGACGACATGCGCCTCTGCCCCGCCCTTGCGGAGGCGGGTGCGCAGCTCGTTGAAGTGGGTCACGGTCAGGCCCGTGTAGTCCACGACGATGAAAAACGGCGAGGCATTGAGCCGGTTGACGTATTCGCTGGTGATGAATTTCTTTTCGGCACGCATGGGATTCTGGTGAGTTAAGGTTAGGCGGAGGCGACGAACTCGCGGGTATCCACGCGGACGCCCGGACTCATGGTGGCCGAGATGGTGCAGGTCTGGAGGAAGACGCCCTTCACGCTGGCGGGACGCGCCTTGGCGATGGCCTCGATGACGGCACGGGCGTTCTCCTCGATCTCCTCGGGCTTGAACGCGGCCTTGCCGACGGGGACATGGACGTTGCCGGCCTTGTCCACCTTGAACTCGACGCGGCCCGCCTTCACTTCCTTGACGGCCTTGGCGGTGTCATCGGTGACGGTGCCGGTCTTCGGATTGGGCATGAGGCCGCGCGGTCCGAGCACCTTGCCGAGCTTGCGCACTTCGACCATCGCCTCGGGCGTGGCCACGGCGACGTCGAAATCGACCCAGCCTTCGGTGCACTTCTTGATCATGTCGTCGAAGCCGACAAACTCCGCACCGGCCGCGCGGGCGGCATCGGCGGTGGGGCCGGGCTTGGCGAACACGAGCACGCGGACGTTCTTGCCGGAGCCGTGGGGCAGCGGGACGGTGCCGCGGACCATCTGGTCGCTCTGCTTCGGGTCGACACCGAGGCGGAAGGCGAGGTCAATGGTTTCGTTGAACTTGGCTTTTTCGAACTTGGCGAGCAGCTGGACGGCCTCCTTGAGGGGGAGCGCCTTCCGGGCTTCGACCAACTTCGCGTTTTTGTTGTAGCGTTTGCTGGGCATTTTGTTGGGTGCGGTGCAAGCGGACGCAGAGCGCCCTCCCGCGTTACAGTTTAACCGACGACTTCAATTCCCATGCTCCGGGCGGTGCCGGAGATGAGGCGGATGGCGGCCTCCTCGCTGTTCACCTGGAGATCCTTCTGCTTCATCTTGATGATCTCGAGAATCTGCTTGCGCGTGACCTTGCCGACCTTGTCCTTGTTCGGCGTTTTGGAACCGGACGCGACACCGGCGGCCTTCTTGAGCAGGATGGACGCGGGCGGCGACTTGTAAACACAGGTGAAGGACTTGTCCTGATAAACGGTGATGATCACCGGGATGATCAGGCCGGCCTGCTCCTTGGTGGCGGCGTTGAATTCCTTGCAGAACGCCATGATGTTCACGCCGTGCTGGCCGAGCGCGGGGCCGACGGGCGGGGCGGGGTTCGCCTGGCCGGCGGCGATGGCGAGCTTGATGGATCCGGTTACTTTCTTTGCCATAAGGGGATGAAAATACTGTCGTTGGTGTCGCTGGGGATGTCGCTGGCTAGGCTTTCTCGACCTGCCAGTATTCGAGTTCAACCGGCGTGTTCCGGCCAAAGATGTTGACGGTGACCTTGAGCTTGCCGCGTGCGGGGTCGATTTCCTCGATCACGCCGCTGAAGTTTAGGAACGGGCCGTCGTTGATCTTGACGGTCTCGCCGACTTCGAAGTTGACCTTCGGCTTCTCGCTGTCCTCGGACTGCGAGATCTGTTCCTTGATGACGTCCATCTCAGCACGGCTGACGGACACGGGGCGCTCGCCGCCGACAAAGCCGATGATGCCGGTCGTCTCGCGGATGAAATACCAAGGCTTGTCTAGGAGACGACGGTTCTCATCCAGAAGCACCATGTCGATGTAAACGTAGCCGGGATGCAGTTTGCGGGTCGTGACTGTCTTCTTCTGGTTGCGGACCTCGACAACCTTCTCCATCGGGACGAGGACTTCCTTGATGTAGTCCTGCATCTCCTCGGTCTTGATGCGTTTCTCGATGTTGTCACGCACCTTGAGCTCCTGGCCGGACAACGTATGGATGGCGAACCACTGGCTTTGCATGAGATGCGTTTCGTTAAAAATTGTTCAGCAGCAGAACCAGGCGGCTGATGATGAAATCAACCGACATTGTGAAGACGGCCACGAGCGTGATAGAGACAATCACAACCACGGTGGAGCCTTTCAGCTCCTCTCGCGCGGGCCAGGTGCATTTACGCAACTCGACCTTGGTCTCGTCGACGTAGTTGCCCAGCCGCAGCAGGTGGCCCTTCTGCCATGCCCAGAAGAACACGGCGACGGCCACGCCCAGCATTACGATTTGAATCGTGCTCACGACTTTAAGTTCAACTGCATCATCCGGTTTGGCGGAGGGGGAGGGATTCGAACCCCCGTCGGGCGTTAACCCGAAGCGGTTTTCAAGACCGCCGCGATAGACCACTCTGCCACCCCTCCAGCACCGGCTGGCAGGGCGTGAGGGACTCGAACCCCCAACCAACGGTTTTGGAGACCGCTACTCTACCAATTGAGCTAACGCCCTGTCACCATCCGGATGTTGTTACTGTTTATAGAGACGAAAATGGGAGCAGGGTTCGCCCCCGCGCTCCCGGTTGTTTGATTGAATCAGGCGGCGGCGGCGACGATGTCGCTCACACGACCCGCGCCGATGGTCCGGCCACCTTCGCGAATGGCGAAGCGCTGGCCCTTTTCCATGGCGACGCCGACGATGAGTTCGATGTCCACGGAGACGTTGTCGCCAGGCATCACCATTTCCACGCCGGCAGGAAGCGTGACGTTACCGGTCACATCCGAGGTGCGGAAATAGAACTGCGGGCGATACTTGTTGAAGAACGGCGTGTGGCGGCCGCCTTCGTCCTTGGTGAGGACGTAAACCTCGGCCTTGAACTTGGTGTGGGGCTTGATGCTGCCCGGCTTGGCCAGCACCATGCCGCGCTCGACTTCTTCCTTCTTGGTGCCACGGAGCAGCACGCCGACGTTTTCGCCGGAGCGGGCTTCATCAAGCAGCTTGCGGAACATTTCGATGTCGGTCGCGGTCGTCTTGCGCGTCTCCTTGATGCCGACGATCTCGACTTCTTCCATCTTCTTGAGGATGCCGCGCTCCACACGACCGGTCACGACGGTGCCGCGACCTTCAATGTTGAACACGTCCTCGATGCACATGAGGAAGGGCTTGTCGATCTCGCGAACGGGCTCGGGGATGAAGGTGTCAATCGCGTTGAGCAGGTCGGCAATGGCCTTTTCGCCTTCCGGGGTGCCAGCCATCGCGGCGGTGGCGCTGCCACGGATGATCGGGGTCTTGTCGCCGGGGAATTGATACTTGGTGAGAAGATCACGGATTTCCATCTCGACGAGGTCGAGCAGCTCGGGGTCGTCCACGAGGTCCACCTTGTTCAGGAAGACAACGATGGCCGGCACACCGACCTGGCGGGCGAGGAGGATGTGCTCGCGCGTCTGGGGCATCGGGCCGTCAGCGGCGGACACGACGAGAATCGCGCCGTCCATCTGGGCCGCACCGGTGATCATGTTCTTGACGTAGTCAGCGTGGCCGGGGCAGTCCACATGCGCGTAGTGGCGCTTCTCGGATTCGTATTCGACGTGCGAGGCCGCGATGGTCACGGTCTTGGACTCGTCACGCACCGTGCCACCCTTGGTGATGTCGGCGTAGGAGATTGCAGGAGCGAGGCCCTTGCGGTTCTGCACAGCCACGATGCACGCCGTGAGGGTGGATTTGCCGTGGTCAACGTGGCCGATGGTGCCGACGTTCACGTGGGGTTTAGTCCGTTGAAACGCTTCTTTTGCCATTTGCGATGTTCTAGTTAGTGGTTTGACTCTGCTGCGTTGTCCGACCGTTATCCGACCGGCCTAAAATCTGGAGCCCATGACCGGGTTTGAACCGGTGACCTCGTCCTTACCAAGGACGTGCTCTGCCAACTGAGCTACATGGGCGAAAATATTTTCACCCGTATGTTTAGTTTGCCGTCACCGTTCCAGAAGAAAAAAAACCCACCAGCCCTTCCGCCCCGCTTCCGAAACTTCGGGCTGATGTGCGCTTTGTTATTTCTGACCGGTTTTTAGACCGGGCGCAGAAAGTATGCCGAAGCCATAAACTGTCAACTTTTTTCTCCACATATTTCTCGCTCCGATGACTGAATCCAGACCATCAGATCCCAACCCTGAATATCGGCGCCTTCTCCGAACAGGCCCTGGCATTACTCCAACGCGATCTGCCCGCTCACCACGCGGGCGTAGTAGCCACCCTTGCGCAACAATTCATCGTGCGTGCCCAGCTCACCGACCCGCCCGTCCTCCAGCACGAGAATCTTGTCCAAGTCTCGGATCGTCGAAAGTCGATGTGCGACAATCAGCGTGGTGCGCCCCCGCATCAGACGCTTGAGGCTGTCCACGACCAGCGCTTCACTCTCGGCGTCAAGCGCACTGGTGGGCTCGTCCAGCAGAAGGATGGGCGCGTCCTTGAGGAAAGCCCGGGCCAGATTGAGGCGCTGACGTTCTCCAACACTCAGGCGCGCTGCGCCATCGCCGACGAGTGAGTCGTATTTTTGCGGCAGCTTCTCGATGAACACGTGCGCGTTCGCGGCCTTCGCAGCGGCCTCGATTTCCGCGCGGGTCGCGCCGGGACGGCCGTAGGCGATGTTTTCCGCGATGCTGGTGGGCAGCAAAATCGGCTCCTGCAAAACGATGGCGACGCTCGCACGCAAATCCCGGACACAAAGCGAACGAAGGTCCGCTCCGTCGAGCTGGATCGCGCCTCCGGTGGGATCAAAGAAACGCGGAACCAGATTCAACAACGTCGTCTTGCCCACGCCGCTGGGGCCGATGATGGCGGCGGACTGGCCGGGGGCGAGGGTGAAGGTCAGACCACGCAGAATCTCCCGGTCATCGGAGTAGCGAAAGGCGACCGATGAGAAGGTGAGTTCGCCACGCAAACTTGAGCGGGCGACCGGCCTGGCATCCGGTGCGTCCTTCACTTCCTCCGGCGTGTCGAGGATTTCAAAGACGCGCTTCGCACCGACGCTGGCGTTGCTGACCGTCGCACCGACGTGGGAAAGCTGGTTGAGCGGCTCGTAAAACTGTCCGAGGTAGGTGAGGAAGACGAGGAGTTCGCCGATGGTCAGCTTGCCCTGCAAGACCTGGTCCGCACCAAGCCAGAGGATGCCCGCCGCGCCGAGGCCGAGCACCGCCGTGACCGCGCACCAGTAGGCGACCTCCCAGCCGTGCTGCGCGAGGCGGCGCTCCTGCGCCTGCTCCGTGTGCGTGCCGAAGCGCGCGGCCTCATGTTCCTCGCGCGTGTAGCTCTGGACCAGCGGCAGCGCGGTGATGCTCTGCTGCACCAGCGAAGTCACCTGGCTGTCGGCCTGCTGCGCCGTGGCTCCCTGCTCGGTCATGCGCCGGCTGAAGGCGCGGATGACCAGGACCAACAGCGGCACGGTGGCGAGCGCGACAAGCGTGAGCCGGCCGTTCAGCCGCGCCATCACCACGACCATCAGCACGAACGAGAGCACCGCGCTGGCCGTGGTCATCATCCCCTGCTGGAAGAGTGTCTGGAACGAGTAGGTGTCCCACGCGGCGCGGTGGATGAGGTCGCCGGTGTTGCGCCCTTGGTGGAAGCGCAGCGAGAGCCGCTGGAGCTTGTCGAAGATTTCGTTGCGGACGCGCCGCAGCCCGCGCAGGCCGATGGCGATGGCGAAGTAGTTTTGCAGCGCGTTCAAGCCGCCCTGCACGAGCGTCACCACCAGCAGGCAGACGGCGAAGGGCCAGGCGCTGAAGAGAATGCTCTTCAGGCCGGGCTGGTGCGGATCACCGATGAAGTTCAGCGAGTCCACCACGACTGCAACGGGCCAGGGCTTGAGCAGGTTCGCCCCGATGCCCGCGAGCATGAGCGCCAGCACGCCGGCGATGCGCGCGCGCTCGGGGCGGAAGAATTGCAGGGCGCGGAGAAGCGTGCTCAAGGATAGAAAGTGCGAAAACTGAACGGCTCAATACTTCTTCGAGAACTTCTTGCGGGACTCTTCCTCGGCCGCCGCGCCCGCAGCTACAGGCACGGGTGCCGCAGGCTGAGGTTGCTCGACGACCGGGGCGGCAGGCGTCGGTGTGACGGGCCGGCCCTGGCTTTCCATGGTTTGCACGAAGGCCATTCGAGTGCCGGCCAGGCTTTCCTTCAGAAGTTGTTCCTCCTCCTTGCTGAGGTTTCCCCTGGTCTTCACCTCCAGCATCTCCAGTTGCTCGATGAACATCTGCGCCCCCTCCAGATCCGTGATGGTCTGGCCGGTCTCGGGATGCGGCATGTGGCCGAGAAGCATCAGCGCCATCTGCGCCTGCTGCACCACCATCGTGGCAAAGAGCGCGGACATGACTTCGTCTCGGCTGGCGTCTGGCTGGCTGGTGGAAGGAATGGTCGGGGTCATGAGATCGGATTGTCAGTGCGGAATTCGGTGACCAACAGCAGTTGATGCAAACGCTTCAGCCTCTCCTCAATCTGCGGCGTGGCGAGCAATATCTGCCGCGCCAGCGGATCACCGATCAGCGTGCTGGCAATGAGGTCGGCAAGCTGCTCCGGCGATTTGACGAGGGCCAGGTGTTGCCCGAACTGCTGGAAGGAGGCGTTGGCGAGTTCCTGCATCTGCTGCAACTTCTCCGCCTTCTCCGGATCGTCCGGCAGCGGAATGCCCAGGGCGAAGCCCTGCTTCACGCGCTTGCGCACGAGGGCGCGGACTTTTTTGGCCAGCACCTCGGCCTGCGATGTGACAGGCGGCGGTGAAGCCAGCGCACGAATGGCTTCGACACGATAGGGCTTGAGCCGCACCGGCCCGAGGAACTCGACGCGCGCCAGCCCCAGCAAGGTGAGCAGGCTCGTGCCATCGGGCTGCTCCACCGACACGCTGACGAGCCCAAGGCCGCCGATGGACATCGGCGTCTCGCCCTTGATCTTCGGATTGCGCAGCGCGACGGCAAACATACGCCCGCCCTCCAGCACATCCGCAAGCATCCGCCGGTAACGGGGTTCGAAGATGCGCAAAGGCAGCGTCATCTGCGGAAACAACGTGGTTTCCGGCAGAATCATGACGGGCACTTCGGACGGCACTTTCACCGGAGTGGAGTCTAGGGGCGGTGGCGGGCAAAGCAAGCGGAGGGGCTGTCCTCCTGCTCGTAACCCTGCTCCATCCCCGCGCGAGGTTGAAGCGGAAGATCAGGATCAGGATTAAGAGCAGGAGAGAAAGGAAGTCACGTCCGGGGCCACAGGCGGACCCACACGCGTTGCGGCGACTCGATGAGCAGCTCGCGCAAGAGCGCCTCCATGCTGACGGCCTTCGGCTCCTCCAGCCGCTGGCAAAACCAAAAAGTCACGACGAACACCAGACCGACCGCCGCATAGAAGAGGCTGTAACGGTTCACCATCAGGCCGTGCCACGCGAAATCCACCCCGCGCAGCATGTCAATCAGCAGGCCCCACAAAATCGGCGAGAGTCCCATCGCGAGACTGCCCACCACCGAGAACAGCGCGAAGAAATGGTCGCGGCCCATCACCGGAATGATGGCCATGGCGAGCCGGACGTTCGCCATGTTCGCCACGGCCGCCGACAGACCCATGAGGAATTGCAGCGCCAGCAGGATGGGCAGCGTGGGCTGCAAGAGATGCCCGGCCAGCGCCATCCAGCCCGCCGCGATGACCAGCCATGTGGTCATGCACAGCATCATCACCGGGCGGCTGCCCATGCGGTCCAGGCGCGGCCCCAGCAACCACAGGCTGCTCAGGCCGCCGAGAAACG
The DNA here is from genome assembly GCA_041666725.1 of Limisphaerales bacterium. Taxonomy (GTDB): domain Bacteria; phylum Verrucomicrobiota; class Verrucomicrobiia; order Limisphaerales; family SXTU01; genus SXTU01. The sequence goes on along the minus strand of JBAYGL010000055.1, from coordinate 3,084 downwards.
CCACCGAGCTGACCAGCAGCACATGTCCCTCGCTCAGGCCGGCCTCGGCCTTGAGCCACGCGGTGGTGAACGCGCTGAGCCCGCCCGCGCCCAGCGGCCACGCGACATTCACGCGCAGCAGCTTCCGAAACGGCGGATGCTGCGAAATCGCCAGCCACGGCACCGGCTCCTGGCTTTTGCCGCGTGCCTCCGCCGGAACCTCGACGTCCGGAATGCGCTTGAGAAAGATAAGGCTCAGGCCGCCCATCGCGGCGCTGAGGATGAAGATCGCCGTGAAACGCAGCGGCGAGGGCTGGCCGCCCAGCACGAGCGCGGCAAGCACAATGACCGTGAAGCTCGAGAGGTTCACGCAGGCCGCGTCGCGCGCGAGGTAACGGCCCCGGGCCTGCTCCGGCACCAGCGTCGTGATCCACGGCAGCCACGCGCAACTGGAAATGCCGCGGGAGAGGTTGAAGGCGAACAGCAGCAGCAGCACGAGCGAGAGCAGCGCGGTGCGGTCAACCAGCCCCGTCAGCAACGGCACGGCCGCGAGCCCGCCGATGAACATCGTCCGCATGCCCCAGCCCGCATACACAAAGCGCTTGTAGCCCACGCGGCTGACGTGGCTGGCCGCCGGAATCTGGAAGATGACCAGCAGCGGCATCATGCCGACGATGATGCCCAGCACCGTGGCGCTCGCCCCGAGCGTCTTGGCGTAGAGGATCATCGGCCCGCCCACCACGATGGGAAACGACAGGGCGTTGAACGTCGCGAAGAGAAACGCGTTGTTCAACCCCGGGGGGAACTGGGTTTTGTCGGACGCGCTGACGGCAGGGTCGCTCACGGGACGTGGATTGGACGACACACGTTCGGAGGGCGCAAGGGCTTTCGCCGGCTACTGCTTGCCGTAGGTCTGGACGAGGTAGTCCACCAGGACGGGCACCTGCTCCTTTGTCAGCAGCGCGCCGTATTTGTCGCGCATCTTCGCGACGTTGGCCTCCCAGAACGCGCGCGGCAGGCGCGGCTGGGTGATGACGTATTCCGCCGAATGGCAGACGAGGCACTGGTTCTTGGCCAGCTCGGCGCCGGGGCCGGGCTTGAAGGCCGCCGTCTCCGGCGGCATCTCATAACGCACGGGTGCGGCGACGGCCAGCCAGCTGAAACCGAGCGCGGCCATCAGGAATGTCAGGGAGAGAAGTGTCTTCTTCATGCGTTTCAACAAGTATGTTCCACCTCACCCCGCCGTCACTCTCACCGTCTCGACCACGTTCCGCATGTAGCCCGCCGGGTTCCAGAGCGGCTCCATGGGCTGCGACTGGCCGACGCGGTTCGTCGCCTTGCACCGGATGTCAAACGTGCCGGGGCGCGGTTTGAAGGTGATGGTCCATTCGCGGAAGGAGTATTTGCCCAGGTCCTTCCCGAGCACCGCCTCGCGCCAGGTGCGCCCGCCGTCGTCGCTGAAGAGCACCTGCTCGATGCCGTGTCCGCCGTCGAACGCGATGCCGCGCACCAACTGCTCCGAGCCGGCCCTGAGCTTCGCGCCATCCGCCAGGCTCGTGATGAACGAGCGCACGTTGAAACGCGCGATGGGAATCGTCTTTCCCGGCGTGGTGCCGGGCGCGACGAACCCGCAGTCATTGTCCGCGATGCGATAGGCCGGGTTCATCCAGAAGCCGGTGAACGCCTCGTCCACCACCGTGATCTCGTGAAGATGTTTCAGCCAATAGGTGCCGTAGTAACCCGGCACCACGAGCCGCAGCGGGAAGCCATTGAGCAAAGGCAGCGGCTCGCCATTCATCCCGTAGGCCAGCAGCACTTCGCCGTCGAGCGCATGGTCCACTTCCAGCGCCTTTACGAAATCCGGCGTCTTGGGGATGAGCGGCAGGTCCATGCCATTGAAGAGCACCTGCTTCGCGCCCGCGGCCACGCCGCACTTCTTGAGCACGTCGGCGAGCCGCACGCCGCGCCAGCGGGCGTTGCCCATGCAACCGTTGCCCATCTGCCCGCCCGCCACGCGCGGCTGGAAGAAGGCCCGGCCATTGCCGGAACACTGGTTCACCGCCACCACCTCGACCTCCTCGAACTGTTTCCTCAAGTCCTCGAGGGTGAAGCTCGTGGGCGTGTTGACCTTGCCCTTCACCGCCACCTTGAACGTGTCGGCATCCAGGTCCTGCGGCGGCGCGTTGAGCTGCAGGTGATAGCGGACGAAGAAGGCGTCATTCGGCGTGAGGATGCCCTCGTTGAACACGCTCATGGGCGTCTCCAACTGCGGCGGGCGCGTCGTGAGCCGCAGCAGCGGACGCTTCTGCGGATACGACACCAGAGGACGCTCGCCGTTTTCAAACGGCATCTGCACCACCGTGTCCGCCGCCAGGGTGCGCCCGGCGGCGACGCCCGCGCCAGCCAGGGCGGCGCTGCGCAGGAAGCCACGACGAGAGGTCGGAGAAATCATGGGCCGAAGGTAACTGAACTCCGGGCCGCGTGTAAATGTTCAGTCCAAACTCCGAACCGGGCCCGGGGAGGACTCCATGCACGCCCTTACGCAGAAACGCGGCCCGCGTAGTCGCAGGCTTCAGCCTGCGCGTGAAGACACTGTGATGCACAACCTGAAGGTTGCGACTACGGGAGCGCGGACTGCGTTTCCCCCATGAACCGGAGCGCCGAGCATTGCTCGGCAGGACCGAACGCACGCCCCAAAGCCGAGCAATGCTCGGCGCTCCGCCTCGGTTCAGGGGCCGAAATCACGGCAGTTGGCGGGCCCTTGATTCTCTCCCAGCGGGAGAGCGCCTGGGTGAGGGAGGAAGGACTGACCAGCCAGCGGGCGTCTTCCGCCAAACAATTTCCGCAGGTGGCTTTACTTCGCCAGTTCCTTGATCCGCATGTTGCGGAACCAGACGGTGCCGTGGTCGCCTTGCAGGAAGATCGGGCCCGGCTCGGTCACGTTCTTGTCAATCTCGCTGCCGGTGGCGGCGTTGCACTCGACGGCGTCGTGAATCTTCTTCCCGTTGAGGATGACGGTGATCTTGTTGCCGATGATGGTGGCCTCGCAGGTCTGCCACTCGCCGCCGGGCTTGCTGGCGAACTCGCTCGGCGCGGTCTGGTTGT
>JBAYGL010000054.1:0-17058 GCA_041666725.1 Limisphaerales bacterium | reverse complement strand
CTCTTTCCATTGCTTAAGCACTGATATAACCTCTTGCAAATCAGTTCTTTGCAACCCGACAAGCGGGCGCACATGGGCCTCCGATGTCAAAAATTTTCCGTCCCCTCGTGGGGACAGTTGACACAGAACCGCCCCGGCTTGCGACCACCGAAAGGCGTGCGACTTTCCGTAGCCGAACCGCGTTTGCATATACGCAGGGAAATTCGCTTTAAGGAGGCCCTGCAGCCGGCTGCACGCTTTGGCTTTTTTGGAAAACGCCTCGTAGCTGCTGGCGGACGCGGACGCCGCCTGCTGCTCACACGCCGTGATTTCCGCCGCCAAAGTTTCGAGTTTTGCGCGCTGAGCGGCCGTGAGCTCCTTGGTCAATTCCACCTCGGTCGGTCCGGGCTCGGTCACTTTCTTGGCTGCGGGCCGTTTTGGTTTTGGCGTGGAGGCTGCGCGGGTCTTCGGCTTGATGGCGGCGACCTCGGAAGAATTCGCTTTCATGGTGGTGACTGAGGATGACGGTAGCAAGGCACCGGAAGAAGGGAAGCCTGCGCCGTCGTGATTCAAACCAAGCCATGCCGGGTGGGGCAGTGGGGCAAGTTCACCACATTTTCATGGCTAACCTTGCATGATGACGTTTTTCCCACGGACTTCTCGAAAACTTGTGTCACTGCTCCACCCGAAAACGCCCGGCAGGGTGGGGCAGTGGAGCATATTTGTCGGTTCTCCATGGCAGGAATGAGATGAAACAGTTTTAGCTATGAACTTCTCGAAAACTTGTGTCACTGCCCCACCCGACGCCCGGCCATGTCTGGTGGGGTGTCGTGACCGGCTTCCCGCATCCCCTCTGGGTGGAAGCCTTGAAAATGCAGTTTAGCCACCCTCACGAAGGCCTTATCTGCATAAACCGCGCCTTCGCGCTGTGGATGGGCCGTGGGCGCTTCGGAGCGGCGAACGACCCCAACGTCGGGCTGTGCTCTCCCGATGCATCCTGGGGCCGAATAGGCGCGGAGAAACCGCATGGCATGGTGTGAAGGACGGCGGGGCAGTTCAAACCACCCCGCCGTCGATCCACGATCAGGCAGCCAAGGCCAAACCCGCCGGCGGGCGTGGAGGTTCGCCTTCATCTCCCGCGCGGGTCTCAGCGCGATGACGTGGCGCACAGGCATTCGCGGGTGGCCGTACCGTCCAACGAGTCTGGCCAGTGACGACCCGGCTGGCAACCCGGTCAAGCCGGGGCGTTCTCTCCAAGCGGCCCAACAAGGTGCCGCACGTGGTCTGATAGGACAGGAGCTTGGCGGCTTCACGTGCCACGGGACTCCCTTCCTGCGTCAACCGCCGCTCCAACTCCAACGCAGTACCCTCCCAGGCCCGGCAATCTACCCCGTGCTGGTTCAGACCGGCGTGCTCGCGGAAGTCGAGGCCGAGGTCGATGAGGTCGAGCAGGCGATGTTCCGGGGCTGCCTTCTTAAGCACCTCGACCAGGTCGGGGTGGTGGAAATGCGTTATGCCAAACCGGGGGCTCCGCAGTCTTTCGGGAATCTCCCACGCGCCCAAGAACGCCGCGAAGGCCGGCAGCTCACCGGTCAGCCGCTGCTTAAACGCCTCCAACTCTTCTGGAGTCGCGGTGGGCATTGGCATCGCGCACGCCTGGGTTTTCAGCAGGATTACCTTGTCGGCCACATCGTCATCGAGCGGCGGCAACACCAACAGCCGCTCGGGATCATCGTTAAGGCTGATCGTCAGCCGCCAGATCGGGGTGAGCGTCAGGGCCTGCTTGTGTTTCCCGTGACAGTAGTGATTCCGGTTCACTGCGATGCCCTTGATGCCCGCCGCGAAATGCCGGCGGGCGCGGAAATCTTTCGACTCCGCCTCATCCTCGACCATCAGGTGCTCGGCCCGGAACAAGTCGCCGTTGAAGGTCGTGTCTCCGGTCAGATATAGATACGGTTTGGCGCTCCGCCCACCGAGCAACCCGGTGATGAGCTCTTGAGTGAGTGACTTTGCCGAATTGATTGGCCCCGCCATCGCGAGGGCTTGCCCAGGCATCCAGTGTCCGCTCCGTGTGGCCTCGATGCCGCGCTTAAGCCAGCCGTAGAAGTAGGGCAGCTGGTCGCAAGTGGAGTCCGCGAACATCCGCTCGAAGAGCAGCCGCAGCGTCGGCCACTCCCCCGCTCGCGGCACAATCGGTCGCGGGGATTCCGTTACAAGGACATCGGACTCGTTGATGCGATAGTGTCCGGCACGGTAGCCCGCTAGGGGCGCGGCGTAGGTCACGTTCTGCCGCGTCTGGAGGTCCAGCCGGCAGCGATCCGCCTCGCTCAGGTCAGCGGGGCTCTTGGCGTCAAAGCCAGCGGCCCGGATTTCGAGCATCGCCGAACCTTCGTTGATTTTTATCCACTTGCCGCTCGAATCGGCTTTCCAGTAGGAGCCGTCGTTCGGCAGGTAGTAGAGCGGGGGCAGCGGGAGGGCGTTGGTAACGGTGCTCATTCCACCACCTCGCTTCCGAGATACACGAGCCGCTGATGCCGCCCATCACGCAACGCGCCCGGCAACCTCACCGGCTGGGACGCCGTGAACAGCTTCGGGTCGCAACCCAGCACGGGCAGGACGAGCTTCAACTCGTCCACCACGTCGGGTGGCGGATACACAAACCACGCATGGAGGCTCTTGCCGGCCGTGTCCACGATCGCGGTCAACGGCAGCTTCACATCATCCTTCAGCCAGCGAAACACCGACCCGACCTGGTCTTTGCCAAGCGTGTCGGACTCGACGACGAGGAAACGGCGGGACACCACGTCATCGTTGCTTCGGTTGATCGAACCGGGCCGGAACGTCGCGGGACAGATGAGGGGCGCAGGGGCTTCGGGCGACTCCAACCACTCGCCGGCCGTTCTAAAGTGCCTGGCGTGCTCGGGCTTGCCGGAGTCGAACTTATCGCCCATCCACACCACGTCATCGGGATGAAACCGCTGCAACAGGAGCCGCCAGTGACCACCGGCATCCTCGGGCAATCGCACCGGTGAATCGCCGATGATCCGGGCCAGCGGCCACGACCACTCCGAGAGGATTCGCTCGCGCGAGCTCGCAGCCCGAAGGCGGATGCGCTCACGGCATCGGGTCTGGGCCATCCTCAGTTTCTCCTCGGCCGTCAGCCGCCTGGGCTTTCCAACCTCCGCATCACCGCCGTCAGCCAAGGCCCGGCGCAACTCACGGTTCTTCGCCTCCACCACTTCCCGGCAACTCGCGTGGACGCAGTAGAGCGTCGGCGCGTGGTCGAGATAAACCGCGCAATCGCGGCGGCCGTCCGGGCTGGTGTGCTGGGCTCGGCCGGGACACTCACAGTAGCCCTGCGAGTCATCGGCCCACTCAACACGGCCTACGACGCGCTCGACGATTTCCGAAGCCGGGCGTTTCGTGCCCGGCAGAACCTCGATCATCTCAGCCGGCTTAACCACGCCGGCTACTTCAGGTGCCAAGACGGTCGTCTCGGCCAATTTTAACTTTTTTAACATAGAACAATTTAACAGACATGTCCGACGCCGCAGTGAACGCCGGGCTACTACTCTCAAGCCGGTCTCGTCGTCGTGCTCATGCACCGGTCATTTCCACAACCGCAACGAAACCACCACTGGCTAATGGGTAGTTTGCCATGGAAGATGCGGCGTAAAAAATTCCCAGGGGTGCTGAAGGAGAAATACCGGCTGCCAAGGAGAAATCCCCACGTTCAAGCGGTGAAAACACAGCTTCGCCAGGTTCGCCAAACTACAAAGTGTCGTCCGTCACGAGCCTGCTAACGGTATAACAGTCGAAGGAGCGCACGAATTATGGCCTCTGCGGGCACGCTCTTGAAAACCAGTCCCGAAACGCTTCGTCGCCCGCAATCAATCGCGTTATCCAAGTGCGCAAAGAATGCACGCAGTTCCTTCACCGCGTTGTTGAACGTCTTGCCAGGGTCGTCCGATGGCTTGCCTTGGTAGAGTGTCACGAACTCCTCCACCGTGAAATCAACCCGGTTTCGCAACAGCGCCAATGCCAGCAAGGCCCGCAATGGCGCGTTCTTTTTCCCAAACTTCACGACCTCTCCGTCACGCTTGATTTCCAACTCACTCAACTCCTTGCCGGTTATCGTGACCACATGATGAGGACCAGTGACCGCAGCCCCGGCCAACGCGGCAGCGAATTCACGCAAAGCAGTGAGCAAGGCAGGAATCACCTTCTCGCACTCAAGGCACTCAGCCGATTTGCACTCCTCGCCTCGGGGCACCAAGTCGATTCGTATGAGGTTCTCGGTCGGAAATGTGGTGCAGAACACCCTCGCTGCCTCCACCAGCCACGCATCGATCTCCAGCAAATCGAGTTCGGTCTTGGCCACATCGGCGATCCGCGTGTCAAAATAGCCCGGCAGCACGAGATCCCACGGCAGGTTGACTCGGCCATGCTCACCATCGGCCTCCACCTCGACGTGCACCTTCTGCATCTGCCAATATCGAGGTGCAAAGAATTTAGCCAAGCGCTTCGCTGCCTTCGCTACTGCTTGAGCTGCTTCGATTCCGTCATACTTCAGACTCACAGCCTCGATTTCGGCTCCAGCGAGATCATTGGGATCCAACGACGCGAATGCCGCAAGAGCAGCCGTGGCAGCGCGCTTCAGCTCCTCGGTGATTCGCACAGGAAGATGCACCACTGCCTTTTTCGCAGCCTGTGATTTCCTGGGCTTTTTCGCAGTAACCTTCTCCTCGGGCTTGCCTGCGATCCCCTTCATCCTCGCGGCCGCCTTCTTTTTGAGTGGAACCTGATTCGGTTGCTTCGCTCTCGTGGCCATGCTCTCGACGTTGTGTAACCGAGAAAATCCACGTTGCCAACCATACAGAGGGCCGCAACGACTTCACCGATGCATCACTCCTCATCAATCATCGGCAGCTTCTCGATCGCGGCACCCAACGGTTTCCGATCCAACTTCGTGTAGCGGTCGTTCATCGCGTTGGAGGAGTGGCTGGTGAACTCGACGCGGATTTCCTGGCTTACACCGGCGTTGTGTCCAAGCCGGCCTCTGTTGTTGGACGCCTGATTCGAATTCGCATTGTCAGCCACATGCGTTCACCGCATTCTGCAAAGGATCACCGGACTTGAACACCGGGATTGACGTTGCCGGGTGCAGCGTCCTCCTCCGCGATCAAAGGTGGTCGCGGTAGTGAATGGTCAACCGGTGGTCTCGAACTGCTGGTTGCCCGGGCCAACGACGGGAAGGGCGACCAACCCGTCACCAACCCGGGAGGAGACATGAATAATGCCTCTCGAAACCATCGATCCTTCAAAACGGATTTTCTTCTCCGTCGAGGAGGTCGCCCAGCTCTTTGGGACCAGCAAGAAGACCGTTTACCGGTTGCTGGATCGTGGGTTGCTGAAGTCGTCGAACGCCGTAAGGCACAAGATGATTTTGCGCGCCTCGGTGGATGAGTTCGTCGCGAAGACTGTGAATAACGGCTGACCGGCGAGCTGATCTGCAACGAACCAGAATGATCCCATGGTAGCGGCAGGTTGTTTCGACGACCTGCTTGTTCTCCGCCGAAAGGCGGCGGGGTGTCAGGCGCAAGCCTGGCACCCTTTCCTTTGTCAGGGATGCTGGGGCTTGGGTTCTTTCTTCGGCTCAGTCGCTGTAGACTTCGCGACACCTGCGGCCGGGTGTGCAGCCTTGGGGACTGCAAAGGTGACCTTCTGAGCCATCGCGCTGGAATGGGCATCGCGGAGGTGGCCGTAAACTTTCATGGCCAACGCACCCCCGTCTTTGTGTCCAAGCCAGCGTGAGACGGTAGGAATATCGACGCCGCTTTCTATGCAACGCGTGGCAAAGAGATGCCGCAGGTCGTGGTGAGTGATCCGTTTCATGCCCACAAGTTTTGCCGCGCGGTCCATCGAAGTCTGACATTCGCCGATGGGCATGACCCGCGCCTGGGGTTCAATGGTTTCCTGTCGCGTCCGCAAACTTGTCAGCAGTTCCACCATGTCCGGAATCATGGGGACCACCCTCGTCTGGCTGTTCTTGGTGCCGGTCTCGGGATCCCCTTGCACAGTGATTTCCTGCTTGTTGAAGTCACAGTCGGCCCAGGTGATGTTTCTGGCTTCGGACTTGCGGAACCCTCCGAAGGCGAGGAAGCGCACGAGATCGGCCGCCTGATAGCAGGAGCACACGCCAGCGGTCTGAATCGTCTCCACGAACTGCTCGAACTGAATCTGGGTGGGCAGGTGCAGTCGCTTTGGGCGCTCCCGCTGCCGGTTGATGAATCGGACGGGGTTGTCGTAAAGCGTCCCGGTCTCGATTGCCATTTCCAAGATGCGCTTGAGGGTGCCCACCGTGTGATTGAAAACCGAAGGGCAGGCCTCCTTGCCCAGCCGTGCTGCCCAGTCTAGGCAGGCGGTCTTGTTGACCAGGCGGACATCCGTGGCCTCGATCTTTGGCCAGGTGCGCAGAAGTTTGCTGATGCACTCCTCGCGATAGGCCTTGGTCCGGGGCTTGAGTGAACGATCACCGTGAAGCCGCGTGCGGTAGGTTTTCAACGCATCCCCGACGGTCATTTTTCCACCCGCAACCGCCGTGGCATTTTCGGCCAGAAGGCGCTCGGCTTTCTCCAAATCTGCAAGCCGAAGGTTGGCGACCGAAAGCACCTTGGTCTTCAAGCTTTGGCGAATCAGCTTGCCCCGAACCCTGATCCTCGCAAAATATGCGCCCGATGGAACGTAACGGATCAAGTTTGCATACGGCGTCTTCTGCCACGCATCCAGCGCGGCAGACGGAGCTGGCTTGCACTTTTGTGATTTCACGCAACCAGTATCAGATTGCAGTATCAGATCGTCAAGTTGCGGGTTTCAAAAGCGACGTAAGTCGCTGCAGTTAAGCGGTTGGAGAGGTGGCTGAGTGGTTTAAGGCACACGCCTGGAAAGCGTGCGTGGGTAACACCACCGGGGGTTCGAATCCCCCCCTCTCCGCCATGCCTCATTATGGAAACGCTGATTTGACGCACTGGTTTTCGATTTATTACAGACGCGGGGCGGGTGTTTTCCAAACTGCACGGCATGATCCACCAGATCAGTTTTGCCCAAGCCGGGTTTGCGGCCAATAGAAGACCACCCGCCGCGAAAAGTTTCTGGCCCGCATGGGGAAAATCATCTCGTGGGCCAGGCTGCTGGCCGTCATCGAGCCGCATCATCCCAAGTCACAGGCAAGTGCGGCCAAGAGATTGGAACAAGAGCGCAGTTCCCGGGTCTTTCCGGCATTTTCAGAACAGCGCGCATTGCTACGCCACACACAAGCGGGTGTGATCCCGGGGCCTGCCCCGGCACTACGGCACAGGCGGGGGAGGAGGAGCGCGATGGAAAAACTTGGTCACGTTGTCGGCGTCGGCGTCGGCGAAGTCCACGGTGGCGCCCGGCGCGCGATGACGCGCGATTTCCAGCAGCTCGTATATGCCGATGACCGGAGGCAGCACTGCGTCCTCAACCTTATTCCCATCTGCGTCCGCACGGAACACCACGACCAGCAGGCAGCTGTCATCCACCTGGCGGATGAGCGTCTGGTAGGTTGTGCCTGTCACGCGCAGCTGAGTGAAGTAATTCTCCTTGAGCCGCCGGGACATGGCCTGCGCGGCATTGAAAGCGTTCGCGGCGAGGCTGGCAAATTCGGCGGGGACGGCGGGCGTCTCGCCAACGTGATGGATGACGTAGCCGGCGCTCTCCACCATGAGCGCCGCCAGCGCACCACTGCGCTTGATGAAGTCCTTCAGCAGCGTGTCTAGCTGCTGGACATCCTCCTTGCCGAGCTGGGGAAAGCCCTTCATGGAAACGCGGAACGCGGAACGCGGAACGCGGAACCGAATCCGCTGATCGCTGTCCGCTTCATTTACTTGCCGGTGTTCAGGAACTTGTTGAGCAACAGGCCGGTGATGGCGTTGAGCGTTTCGAAGACGCCCTCGCATTTCGGAGCGACGGCGGGAAAGCTCGGCACCTGGATGTCCCGGTTGTTGAGGAGAAAATCCATGTATTCAGCCGGCGCCGGGTTGGCGACGTCGCGCTTGTTGTATTGGAGGACGTAGGGGATGTCTCCCAGGTTGAGCTTCAGAGCCCTGAGGTTGTCCTCCATGTTTTTGAAGCTTTCGACGTTCTCCTCCATTTTCTCGTAGGTGGAGTCGGCGACGAAGACCAGCCCGTCCACGCCGCGCAGCACAAGCTGGCGGGTGGTGTTGTAGATGACCTGTCCGGGAACGGTGTAGAGCTGGAATTTGGTCTTGTAGCCCTTGACCGTGACGGTCTCGAGCGGGAAGAAGTCGAAGAACAGCGTGCGGTCGGAGCTGGTGGCCAGGGAGACGATCTTGCTTTTGCTCTCCGGGTTCGATGTCTGGACGTTGCCGTAAATGGATTCGAGGTTGGTCGTCTTGCCGGACTTGGCGGGGCCGTAGTAGACGATCTTGACCTGAAGTTCCTTGGTGGCTTGGTTGATGATGGCCATAGGCTATTTGCGCTGGCGGGCGACTTCGTTGGCGATGGTTTGGAGCTGTGGCAGCGGGAGCAGGTGACCCTTGCGGCTCATCACGGTGAAGAAAATCTTGTCGAGCTTGAAGACGGCCCAATGGCGCTCCTCGGCGACGAGGGAAATCATGCCCGGGTCGCCGAGCTTCATCTGCCGGGCCTGCTCGCCGGTGGCGGAGAAGAGCTTGGGCAGCGCATACGCAAGGAGTTCCGGCGGCAACGTGGCCTGCATCTCGGCGGCGGCGAGATGTCCCTCCAGAAGGGAAAGCATGGCGCCATCGATGCCGGGGATGGCGATGACGGCCCGGATGATTTCCGTCGGCGTCCAGTGGACCTTGTCCGGGCGGCCGAGGGCTTCGCCGAGCTTGGTTTCAGTTGCTGCGGTCGCAGCCGGAGGGGGAAGGGCTGCGTCCGGTGCCGGAGGCGCAGGACGATTCACGAATGTCGTTGTGCCCCCGGTCTCATCGCCGAAAGCAGTCCGCTTCGGACTCTCGGCGGTCCTCATGTTCGCCATGAAGGGCTGCACAAGGACGCGCAGGGGAAGCTGCAACGCCGTGTCGTCCGCCGCAGACGGGCCAACGGCAGGCCTCGTCCAGCTCCGCAACTGGCCCCAGGTGAAAACCACCTTGCCGCTCTTCATCGCGTTGCCAAGTTCCTCGCGCGGAAATTCCACCGTGACATCGCCAAGATCGGCGGCGTTCTTCCGGATGTTTTCCGGCCAGCTCACGGTGAGGACGGCGAGCTTCACCGGCACGACATTTGACTGTTGAACCCCGGGCGCGGCAGGAGGCGGGGCGGGGGCTGCCGGTTCGGACGCGGGCTCGAAGGTGGTGAAGGTCGTGCCTGAAGGCACCTCCGGTGCAGGATGGAGAGCAGGCGCAAACGCTGGAGCCGCCAGAACCGGGGGGATCACGGGGAAAACGGGTGCAACGACGGGCACAGGCACAACCGCCGGCAAAGGAGCCGGAGCCAGGACCGCAGGAGGTGCGGGTGCCAGCCCGGCAAAGAAACTTCCCGCCGCCGGCTCGGCCTTTTGCGCGGATTTGCGCTTGAGCAGCGGGCCGGCAACGCGGAGCACCTCCGGCAGCGGGAGATCCACCAATGTTTCTCCCGAGCCGCCGACGCTAAACATGCCTGAGGGCGCGGCGGACTTGAGCTCCTCAAACGTGATGCGCACCGCGCCGGTGGCCAGCTGGGCCAGCACCTTGGCCGTGGGAACGCTGATTTTTTCGTCTGCCGCTGCTGCGCGGGTGACCAGCGGCTTGAGCCCGGCAGGAAGCCGGTCAAGCACCGACTTGAGCGAGATGGCGAGGCTCTCTGGCGCAGCTTCCACAGGCCGCGAAGCCGGACCGGGCGGCGGTCCTCCGCCTGTTTCTGATGTCCGTTTGATGGATTCCAACATGCGGTTTGGCTGCCTTTCCGGGCTGTTCTGCCGCGGCGAAAATGCGCGGCGAGTGTCCGCCCAAATCACTTGAAGTGGCAAACAAAAAGCGCACAATCCCGTTCGCGTGGACGCGCAAAAAAAAATCCTCATCCTCGATGACGAGGCACAGTTCCTGGAACTGTGCCAGGAATTGCTGTCCACCCTCCCGGTCAAGCCCGAGGTCCGCACGGCCTCTTCAGGAGCGCACGCCATCGCCCTGCTGGAGGCCGAGCCGTATTCACTGCTGCTCACCGACTTGCGGATGCCGAACATGGACGGCTTCCAGGTGCTCGCCATCGTTCGGAGGCGTTTTCCCGGGTTGCGCACGGTCGTGATGACCGGCGTTTCAGATGACGAGTATAGGACGCGCGCCTACGCGATGGGGATCGACCTGTATCTGGAGAAGCCCAAGACCGCGCAGGAAATCAAAATGTTTGTGGACTGCGTCGAGTCGCTCCTGTTGCGCGAGGAGACGGGCGGCTTCCGGGGCGTGCAGAGCAAAACGCTCACGGACATCGTCCAGATGGAGAGCCTTTCGCAAAGCTCCGTGACGCTCAAGTTCACCAACGGCCCGTTCATCGGCAAAATCTGGCTGCTTAACGGCGATCTGATGGATGCCGAGATGGGTGATCTCAGCGGCGAGGAGGCCTTCAAGAAGATCATGTCGTGGCGATCAGGCACGTTTGAAAGCCTCCCCGCCGACCCGGCTCGCGAGCGTCGCATCATGAATTCCGTCCAGGGGCTCCTGCTCGACTCCGCGCAGATGCTCGACGAGATCGCCGCCGGCGAGGTTCCCGGCTCCGGCGGTGAGAAAGCGAAGGCTGCATCACCTCTCGCGGAACTCGGCCGCCAGCCCGGCGTGGAGTTCGTGCTCACGACGAACATCGGCAAGGGCCGCGAGTTCGAGCACTTCGGCTGCGACGCACCCGACAAAACCGCCGTCTGGGCCGCCGCCACCGCCGAGCGCTTCAACCAGCTCGGTGAAAAGATCAAGGCCGGCACGCTCCAGCAGGTCATCACCACCGGGTCTCAACGCGGCGCGGGCCTGACCACCCGGGGGGAAAAGGTGCTGTGCGCCGGTTTTCAGCGCGGACGCACCGCCGGGCAGATTCTGGAAGCTCTCAAAAGGATAACAGCACAATGGGCCTCCTAGATTTCTTTTCCTCGAAGAAAGCCGCGCCGGCCATCGAACGCCTGCCCAGCGGCAGCTTCACCGTGGACCGCGAGGGCAAGGTGCTCACGTCAACCCTGCCGCAGGGCTTCGCGGAGGCCAGCGTGCGGGAGATCGGCAGGACCGTCGTCGAGTCAATGGTTTCCGCGCGCGGGGCGAACCTTCCGGTGACCGAGCTGGTCGTCCACTACAGCGGCCTGAAGATCACGGCCAAGGAACAACGGGGCGGGGCCATGATTTTTCTTGCCCCCGTCCGTTGACGCGCACTAAATCGCCGCGTCGGTCGCGGCTTATGCGCAACAAAAAATTGGACCAGCTCATTCTTGACCTCGAGACCCATGTCGAGTGCTGGAAGCAGTTCAACCACTTTCTTGCCCTCGCTAGGTCCAAGGCATTCACGCCGGAGGACGAAACCCAGTTTCTGGAGGTCAAGAGCAACATTGCCCAGGGTCTGGAGATGCTCATGACCCAGGTGGAAGGCGGCGGCGCGCCCGCGCGCGAGGAAGTCATCGCGCTCCTCACGAACGCCCCCTCCATCCGCTACATGAGCGAGCTGGCCGACAACTCCCTGCGCGGCCTCGAAAACCAGTGGCACAAGGTGTTCCTCGGCTGGCAGGGCATTCTCGGCCAGCTCAAGGTGAAGCAGAAGAATCTGGAGGGGCAATCCTTCTGGAGCGGGCTCTTCGGCAAGAAGTGATCCTGGTTCCCGGGGTCACGCTCCCACGGGCACGATCCCTCTCGGGTTGCGAACCGTTCCTTCCTGTCAGGTTGGAGCGAGCCTCCTTCTGTTCCGAACCACCACACACCCCATTACGAACTCGCGCTGGTGTAGCGTTTGAGCGCCGTTCTCCAATGAGTTTCATCTGCTTCCCCCCGTGGGTATGAGTCGAGAATCCATGCAGGCGGTTCATGCCTGCACGGCACATCTGCCACTTCAAACCCGTGAAAACCGGCTTTGTGTCTGAAATTGAATGGTTTGCACATTTCAACACTGACTGTTGCCGATCCGCTTCCGTCTGTTTTTAGCCCGTCTCCGGATGAAATCAGGCTGCCACCGGGTAAAAATAACACGTCGCTGCCTGAAATTAAGGCGTCGCCGGGTTCTGATAACACGAATCCATTAAAAGTTAGCATGGGCCGAAGTTTGGATAGTGCGACTCCAAGTGCTGACACGACGAGTCTGGCTGTTCGTAAGCCATGGAAGTCCACTTTTGAAAAATAACCTGAAATGAGAACCTGTAAAACAGGCCAAATGCGTGAACCGGAAAGTGGTTGACGATGATCCGCTGGAGAAAAATGTCCTGTCGGCTGGGAGTGGAAACTTGTCGAGTTCGAGGCCTTTCATGTGTTTCGACAGCAACCCTCTGGAATCCTGGTTTAAGCAGAGAATTGAATCTGATGATCGCACCGGCAGCCTGGGAAAACTTCGTCGTCTCATGACGGGCAGTCGATGTGCCTATCTGCCCGTCGAAGATGCCGGTCCGATATGCGCGTATTCGACCAGCCGCAGATAGTCTTCCTGGCCCAGTTTCCAGCGAACCGTGCGCTCCGCCCGTGAGTAGGTGCGGATGTCACCGGATCCCATGGCGATGACGATACCCGGCATGCCGCGCTCCGGAACGTAACAGGAGATTGAATTGATGCTGAAGACGCCGACGCGATTGCGATCATACATGTGGCAGTGGAGACACGTTTGCACCACCGATTGCTGACGGCCGAACGAGCCCCAGTCCTTGCCGGCGGTCATCAGCACGCGATACGTGGGGGCGTCGTCGGGCTGGCGCTCCAGTCCGCCCTGCTTGAGGCCGTCGAACAGCAGCCGGCGCCGGGCCACGTATTGCCGGGCAACCAATCCGCGGCCGGTGTTGCTCTGCGGGTCAGCCGCACCATCCACGTTCCTGTAAACGAGAACATGCGCCAGCTCCACGACCCGGGTCGGGACAGGATTCAAATTCTCGTCGAGGACGACCATGAACTGGACGATGGCGGTCTCCGTGCCGGCGGGGATTTGACGCACGCTGCGCTTGAGGGCGACCGATCCCTGCCGGGCGCTCTTCTCCCAGTCCACACCCTCGCGCTGGAGGTAGGCGAGGTAGTCCTCGAGAGCCGGACGGCCCCCGGGAAAGCGCCAGAAGACGCGGTGGTAGGACCGCCCGCGAATGCTCCAGGTGGTGTAGGCAAGTTGTCCTTCCCGTTTGTCGTGGTGGAGTGAGCCCGGTGCGTTGTCAATCTCCACCCAATCGCTGGGCTGGGTCAGCAGGCCGGATGGGAGATAGTTGGTGCGGCTGTCCGCGGCCTGCCAGGCTGAAAACGCGCCCGAACGGACCGCCGCCGCATAGTTGTCAGGCAGGGCTTCGATGGCGGCCTTTGACAGCGCGAGACGTTGGATGACCACCGCCAGTTTCCGGCAAAGCGTCTCGCGGTGCTGGATGGCCTCCGGGTCACTGTGCTGCAAATCCTCCGCGTCGACCCTGTAGTCCGGGACCGCGGCACGCCGCCTCGACAGGTCGGCGTCACCGAAGCGGGCGATGTTCTGGCCAACGAGATGGTCGAAGACCGCCCACAGGTCGCGCTGAAAGAAGGCCCGCTTCAGGGGATCGTCGATGAGCCGTTCGCCACGCGTCTCCAGGAACTCTTCGAGCAGTTTGTCCGTGCGCTGGAAAGTCGCCGGTTCGGAAAAGTGCCGCGTTCTCGGCCACGCCAGGAATCCGGGCACATCGCCGCCCTCGATGCGCCTGACCACCGGGCCGGGCGGGAGTTTCCCGCTGCGCATCTTCCGGTCCCACTCATCCAGCTTCGTCGAATCCGGAGGATACTCCGGCCGCGATGGCAGCTCGCTCGGGCGGATGTAGAACGCGGCAAACAGGCGGTTCCAGAGGTGCTCCGGTTTTGCGTCGTAGAGGGGCAGCGGGGCGTCGCTTTTGAGCGATCCACGCAGCGGTCCTTCCGCGTGATACCATCCCGGCGGCACGTCTGCGGGCGACAAGTCCGCGCTCCGGGTGGGCGCGCCAAATGAGGTCAGAAGGGCCAGAAGGAAGACGAGCGGACTTGGGCTTTGGGGTTTCATGGCCATCTCTGGGTGGGCCTGCGGTTGATGATCGCACCGGCAACCTGCGCTGCCACCAAGTTCGCTTCGCCATTGGCAGCAATCGAAACCATAGCCGTCCATCGGTTTGAAACAAGAGGAGACTGGGGTTGCCCCCGCTTGAAGGACACTTTGCGACCGATCAACCTGCAGTTCGTTCCTGGATCGATTGAAACTGCCAAAGCCCGGCCAGACGCGAACAAGAGATGGTTGGGGCACCGCCGATGTAGGTGTAGGCTGGCGCCCGTGAGCCCGACGCATATGTTATCTTCCTGCAGCCACGCATCGCCCAGAAAGCAAACTCCCACCATAAAGACCCTCGCAACATTCTTCGGCGTCACCTTGTGGACCATTGCCATCGCAACGGCCGCAGGGGACGACACGAATAGGGTGGTGCTGGAGAATCGTGTGCTGCGCCTGGAAATCCGCAAGCTGCCCGCACCGTTCATTGACCGGCTCGTCCACAAGGGGAGCGGTCAGGTCTTGGTCGCCACGCCAGCCTCCAAGAGTCTCTTCTCGATCATCCTCGCGAAGGAGGGCGGCAATTCGGAGACGATCGAGAGCGCGCAGGCGGTCGAATCGAGCGTGAGCACGACGAAGGCCGGCTCTGCAAGCAAGGTGGTCATCCAATACGCGAAGTTCCCGGCGCTCGATCTCGCGGTCGAGGTCACGGCGGTTTGCGACGAGAAGAATCCTCTGACGCTCTGGACGATGCGTGTCTCGAACAACACGGGCCGGCGCCTGAAGGCCGTGCGGTTCCCGCAGTTGCTCGCGGTGCCGGTCATCGGCGACGGCAAGGACGACTGCCTTGTGCTGCCGGCGCTCGCGGGCACGCTCATCGAGAATCCGGCGGAGAGCTGGCGCAACGGCCAGAGCGTGACGCTGCGTTATCCGGGCGACATGTCGGCGCAGTTTCTTGCGTATCAAGATCGTGCGGCGGGGGTGTATCTGGCCGGCATGGACACGGCAGATCATCCGATGTCGCTGGCAGTGTTGAAGCAGGCAGACGGGTTCCGGTGCTGGCACGAGTTCACGCTTCCAAGCGACGGGCAAAAGCAAGCTGCGGGCACATGGCAGAGCCCGTATCCGGTGGCGCTTGGCGTGACGCAGGGCACCTGGTGCGACACCGCCGACCAATACAAACAGTGGGCCGTGCGCCAGAAGTGGTGCGCGAAAACGCTCGCCGAGCGTCGTGACATTCCCGCGTGGTGGAAGGACGGGCCGGACGTGCATGTCCTGGAGGTCCGCACCTACGACAACAAGCGGACCTGCACCGGCTCCTATTATCCAAAGCTCCAGGACCATCTCCGCGTGTTCCGCGAGAAGATCGACGGCCCGGTCGTCGCGATGCTCGCCGGCTGGGAGAACCACCGGCGCTGGACCGGCGGCGATTACTTCCCCGTCTTCGACGCGGAGAACTTCCGGCAGGTCATCCCGCAGCTCAGGCAGGACGGGTTTCGTCCGTTCTTTTTCCTCTCGGGGCTGTTCTACACGTATCGGAACGAGGGGCGCGACGGCGGGGAAATTCCCGCCGCGCAGAAGCACGCGGCGGCCTATGTCATCGACGAGAAGACCGGCAGGCCGAAGGAATACGTGCTGAACGAATCCGACCCGTCCGGCGACTGGAAGCGGCACTCCTATCAGTTCTGCGTGGGCGCGCCGCAGACGAAGCAGTTCTTCTGCGACGTGATCGACCAGGCGCACGCGCTCGGCGTGGACGTGTTGCAGATGGACCAGACGACCTCAGGTGCCGGCGACGTCTGCTACTCGACCGCGCATGGCCACGCGCCGGGCGCCGGGCTTTACCAAAGTCGCGATTTTCAAAAACTGCTCGACGCCCTGCGCCAGCACGGCAAACGCCGGTCAAGCGACTTTGTCCTGCTCCACGAAGAGCCGCACGAGCAGTTGATCCAGCACCTCGATGGCTTCCATGTGCGCGAGTATTACGAAAAGCGCTGGTATCGCAGCCAGCCCGGCGCGGCGGGCATTCCGTTGTTCTCGTATCTCTACCACGAGTTCGCGTCGGGCTACGGTGGTGACAGCGCCGGGTTGGGCAGGGAGAACAGCCGCTGGAACGTCCGCTGTCACGCGATGAACCTGGTCGCCGGCCGCACGCCGGGCGGCTCCATCTGGATGTCGCACCAGGCCATGTTCGACGCGCACCCGGACCAGATCGCGATGATCCGCAACCACTGCCGTCTCCTGAAAACGCGCGCCAAGGAATTCCTGATGCTTGGCAGGATGCTGCATCCGTATGAACTGGCAGTGCCGAAGGTGGCCATCGGCGTCCCCGCGCAGCGCGGCGGCAAATGGGTGAGCGAAAACCTGCCAACGCCGGCGATCCTCACCAGTTCCTGGCAATCTCCGGGCGGCACGATCGGCCATCTGTTCGTGAACATCTCCGAAGCCCGGCAGTCGCTGAAGGTCAACCTCAATTCACGAAACACGACCGCAGCGAAATCATACGACGCGGAGATTTACCGCTCGACCACCGGGGAATCGTTCAAGCCGCTCTGGAAGAACGTGCAAACACCGCAGGAGCTCACCATCGAATTGGAGCCGACCGAAGTGGTGTTCGTCGAACTCCGCGGCAAAGGCAAATATTGATGAGCTTGCGAAACCCGCCCTCCTGAAAACCGGATGTTCCTGGAGTTTCGTGTTTCACCTGGCGGTCAGGAAAAAGAAAAAGCGCACCAGGAGGTGCGCTTTCGGGTGACAAAACTGCCGGTTGGATCGCTCAGAACAACGTGTAGATGAAAGGGGCCGCAGCGGTGCCCCCGAGGATGAGCAGCGCGCCGATGGCCAGGAAGGCCAGCAGCAGCGGAATCAACCAGTATTTCTTGTTCTCGCCGAGGAAGGCGATGAACTCCT